>JAGBTC010000119.1 GCA_017631545.1 Oscillospiraceae bacterium | reverse complement strand
GGCCCAGCTGCAAAAGCATGTGTTCACCCGCCAGCTGGAGCTGGCTCGGGAGACCGGCCTGCCCGTCATCGTCCACAACCGGGACGCCCACAAGGACACGCTGGACATCATGCGCCAGTTCAAGGATGTGCCCGGCGTGTACCACTGCTACGCCGGCAGCATTGAGGACGCCAAGGTGCTGGTAAAAATGGGCTGGATGCTGTCCTTCACCGGGGTCATCACCTTCAAAAACGCCCGCAAGGCGCTGGAGGTCATCCGATGGCTGCCGTTGGATCGCATCATGATCGAGACGGACAGCCCCTACCTCACCCCCGAGCCCTTCCGGGGCAAGCGCAACGACTCCGGCTATGTGCGTTTTGTAGCCGAGAAAATCGCCGAGCTTAAGGGAATCACCCCCGAGGAGGCCGCCCGCATCACCACGGAAAACGGCAAGCGTTTCTTTAATATCAACGATTGAGAGGGATTGGATATGACCATCACCTACGAATACGAGAGTGCACTTTATGTCAACCTGACCAACAAGTGCAACTGCAACTGCGAATTCTGCCTGCGCCACGGCAAGGCGCAGGGCTCCATCTATACCGAGGACTCCCTGTGGCTGGAGCGCGAGCCCACCCGGGAGGAAGCGCTGGACAGCTTTCTTGGCCGGGATGTGTGTTCCTATCGGGAAATCGTGTTCTGCGGCTACGGCGAGCCCACCTACCGGCTGGACGACCTGCTGTGGCTGGTGGACGAGCTGAAAGCGCGCTTTGGCGACAAGCTGCCCCCGGTGCGGATCAACACCAACGGCCACGCCAACCTCATCAACGGCCGCAATGTGTGCCCGGAGCTTTCCGGCCGCATCCACACCCTGTCCATCTCCCTCAACGCCACCAACGCTGCCGACTATGTGGCTTTGTGCCACCCCACGCAGGGCGAGGCGGCCTATCAGGCCATGCTGGACTTCGCCCGGGAAGCGGCGAAGTATGTGTCGCAGGTGGTGCTGACCATCGTGGACAAGGATAAGACCGCTGAGGAAATCGAACTGTGCCACACCATCGCCGCCGACCTGGGTGTGAAACTGCGGGTACGCAGCTTTATCGACTCGTGATCATCGGTAGCGTTTCGTCAGCGCAGAGATGACGGAAAACGGCAGATAAATCAGCGCGAACAGCACAGCCAGAAGCCCTGTTTTTGGGGCGATATATTTTGACACGGCTCTCCCCCCTTTCTGCCGGGAGTATAGCAAGTCATCTGTCCTGAAAAACGGACTTTTCACGGAGGTGTTCCCATGGAATCTATTTTTTACACCGTGCTGGCCATCAACGGTGACTATGCCGAACTGGTAACGGACGACGGCCGGCCCCACTCCATCACCATGTTCCTGCTGCCCGAGGGCACTACCGTGGGCAGCCGCCTGAAGCTGGAGAACTTCCAGTGGGAGCTGCTGTAATCATACAAAAAGCGGTCGGTGGATATCCACCGGCCGCTTTTTTATTCGACTTTACTCCTGCATTAATGCGTTCCCTTCTTCGGCCTGCACCTGTTGGCGTTTTTCCTCCACCTGCCGAAGCACCAACAGCACAATGGGCACGGCCAGCACCAGCGTCAGCACATCGGCCACCGCCTGCACGGCTACGATGCCGATCTCGCCCCACAGCACCGCCATGGGATAGAGGATGGGCAAAAAGCAGCTGCCCTGCCGGGCGGTAGCCAGCAGAAATGCCTTGCCCGCATAGCCCAGTCCGGCACAGAACATATTGACCACCGCCACCCACGCGTGGATGGGCAGGGCGATGCACTGCAGGCGGATGCAAAGCGCGCCCAGCCGCTGCATCTCCGGGTCGGTCTCGGCAAACAAGGTGATCACTCCCTCGGCAAAAACACCCAGCACCAGCGCCATCACGCCTGCGCCGATCAGCGCGGTCCATGCGGAAAAACGATAGCTCTCTCGCACGCGGTCAAAGCGCTTGGCGCCCCAGTTGAACCCGGCCACCGGCTGGAAGCCGCTGCCAAAGCCCAAAATGATGCTGAAGGGGAACATCATCACCTTGGTGGACACGCCGATGCCCGCCAGCACGGAGTCGGAAATCTCGCCGGCAATGTTGTTGAGCAAAATGCCGGCCACCACCGCAAGGCCGGAGCGCAGCATGGAGGGCAGCCCCACGCTGATGATCTGGCTGAGGATCCCCCAATCAAAGCTAACGCACCGCACGGACAGGCGCAGCAGGCTGCGCTTGGCAGCATAGGGATAAATCAGGATCAGCCAGCTGACCAGCTTGGAGATGGCGGTGGCAACGGACGCACCTTTTACCCCCATATCCAGCCCGAAAATAAAAATGGGGTCGAGTACGCAGTTAAGGATGCCGCCAAAGCCCATGCCCACCATGGACAGCACGGCGCTGCCCTCGGCACGCAGGCATTGGTTCATCACGAAGGTAGACGCCATGAAGGGTGCGGCCAGCAGCACATAGGTGGCGTAATCAATGGCGTACTGGCGGCAGGTATCCGTCGCGCCCAGCAGGTTTACCATGGGCAGCATGAACACCGTGCCCGCCACCATAAGCACAAGCCCCGCTGCAAAGGCCAGATAAAAGGCAGTGGACAGCGCCTTGTCCGCCTTATCCTTCTCCCGTGCGCCCAGCATACGGGCCACAAAGCTGTTGGCGCCCACCGCCAGCATGGAGCCGCCCATCATAATGATCTGATCCAGCGCCGAGTTGACGCTGACAGCGGCGGTAGCGTTGGTGCCCAGCTCGCTGACGAAATAGGTGTCTGCCAGCGAATAGATGGAGTTGATCAAAAATGCAACGATGGTGGGAATGGCCATCTCCGGGATCAGCCGGGAAATAGGTGAGTGAAGCATTTTGTTTTCCCGGGCACTCCGGTCGATCGAAACAGCACGGCTCATGGTTGGTATCCCTCGCTTTTCCTTGGTTTTCGCCTGCAGGCGACAACATTCAATCTTTAATAAACGATTGTAGCACAGTTTCGGCCAAAGAAAAAGCGTCTGCGCCATATTTTTTGCGCTTATTTTACCGGCCGCGCCCATAGTAGCCTGCCGTCAACGATTCCATCTCCCGCACCTCCCGGCGCAGCAGTTCCAGCGTATGAATCCGCTCACTCAGCGCCTGACGCCCCAGTGCATCCCGGGTGCGCCGACGGACCGTACGCAGCTGACCGATGCGCCGGGTGAGCAGCCGTGCGCTTTCGGCATACTGCGCGGCCATATCAGATAATCTCATGGTATTGCTCCTGTTCCTCCTTCTCCAGCGTGTGCAGACAGCTTTCACACACCGTCCGCCCCGCCCGGTCGTACCGCCGGTCACCGGGATACTGCTCCTGCCCGCACCGGGGACACATCCACAGCGGCAGTTGCTGCTGCGCATCCCGCAGCGGAGGCCGCAGGCGTGTTCTGCTTGTGTTCAGAGGTACTCCTTCCTTCCCGTTTGGAATTTTCAAAAAATGCAAAATTGGGTATTGACATTTCTCCCGCTGTCTGCTAAACTAACTTTCGCTGTGGACAAGCCGCAACGTGCTGGTATAGCTCAGTTGGTAGAGCAGCTGATTTGTAATCAGCAGGTCGGGGGTTCGAGTCCGTCTACCAGCTCCAATTTCATACGGAGGAGTTCCCGAGTGGCCAAAGGGGGCAGACTGTAAATCTGTTGCGTTTCGCTTCGGTGGTTCGAATCCACCCTCCTCCACCAAAAATACCGATTGCCTGTCAGGGCGGTCGGTATTTTTCATTTGAGGGTGGATGAGACGGCGGCTCTTGACAGCGTGCCGGGGGCACGCTGTAACCGCCGGGCTTTTCCGCAGAAAAGCGAATCCACCCTCCTCCACCAAATTGCTGTCACAACCGTGGCAGCAATTTTTATTTAATCCGGATTTGAACCACCGAAATTTATAATCAAAAGTTCGACACCCACCCGCAGGCGGGCGTGCAGACCGCAACCGCCGAAGGCGGCTCTTGGCGGTCTGTATCCACCCTCCTCCACCAAAAATACCGATTGCCTGTTAAGGCGGTCGGTATTTTTCATCCCCTTAAATTCCGGGATGGGATAGACCATGTAGCAGTTGTGCCCTCCCCCGTTTTCCCGCTGCTGGTGCACTCAGACACCGGCAGCTTTTTGCTCCAGTGCGGCCACGAGCATGGTGGCCACCTCTTCCCGGGTGGCAAAGGCTCCCGGACGGCTGCCGTCGGTAAATCCGGCGGCAGCCGCTTCGCTCATGCGGCTCCAGCCACTTTCCGGCTGCTGCTCCTGCCGGCGCAGCCACTGAGCCAGCATGGCCTCAAAGCGCTCTTGCGTCATGGTATCCTCCCTCTCCTGCAAAGAATACACCTGCACCAGCGCCTCCACGACACCCCGGGCCGCCTGCAGGGCAAATCGGTCCGAACGGATAATGGGAACATCGGTGGTGCTGTCCATAAATCCAAATTCCCCCAGCACCGCAGGCATGTGGGTGTTGGTCAGCACGTACAGCCGGGCCGACGCCAGAGGCGTGGCCCGATCTCCCTTCAGGCCGGTGTGTTCCACGACACGCTCATACATCGCCCGTTGAACCGCCTTTGCCTGCGGGGAGGCATCAGGCGCGGTGTAGACCACAAGGCCGCCCCCGGCACCACCGTTGATGCCTGCGTTGTGGTGAATGGACACATACACGTCCGCCTTCCACACGTTGGCGGCCTGCACCCGGGAGGCCAGCGCCACATCGGTTTCCCCGGTCACATCGTCCACCCGCAGCACTGTGCAGTCGTACCGCTCCAGCTCACGTTCCACCAGCCGGGCGATCCGATCATTGAGCACCCATTCCCGTGTCTGGGCGGGATCAATGCTTTTCAGGCACCGCTTGCCGCTGGTGTACCGATGATGACCGGCATCCAGTGCGATTTTAAGCATGGTGTCCACCGCCATACCCGGCTTCCATTTCGGCAATCAGCTTCTTGTTTCCGCTCTCGTAGGCACGCAGCAGCATGTCCGCCTCTTCGCCGTTGCTCTTGACGCAAATGGCCACGATGTCCGCGAACAACTTGCGATTGCCGGTCCGATGGGCGCGGCACAGATGGTCAAAGTGCAGGCCGACAAACTGGTTGAGGCCCTCCTTAGTCATGCCATCGGGAATGGGCTGGGTACCCCGCAGGATGTCCAGGGCAACAGCGGTATCCACGCCTTTGGTATTGGCTCTCTCAAAAATATCAAAAATGTAATCGGAATTCATGAGATATCCCTCCTTAACCGGTAATTTCGGTGTTCTTCTTTTCGTGCTGTGTTCCAAAGTAAAAGGCGATCACCACAGAGAACACGGTAAGATACTGGTCTGCGCTCACCTTTCCGGTGGAAGCAAGAAAGGCAAATACAGCCGTTAGAATAACGGTCACGATGGACTTGACCGTGAGAAGTTTTGTAAGCCGCTCCTTCATTCCTGTTCCTCCTCCCTTTCATGACAACCGACACTCGTGTCTTCGCATTCCACGCTCTCCGCAGCCGTATTCTTTGCCTGGATCACGCTCTGGATCTGCGCCAGATCCTCCTCAGTCAGCACACCCTTCTCGTGCCAGCCTGCGGCGTTCAGGATCACCTGATAGTCCGCCATCTTACCAACAGCCTTCAAAAAGCCGTCCTTCACAAAGTTTCTCATACTGAACATTACACATTACCTCCCATAGAAATGATGGCCTGAGTCAACTGCTCAAAAGCCTTGTTGATGTCCCGGTTGTATTCGCAGTCCACGACCACGCCATCGGTGTCGGTGGTCAGGGTCATGGTGGGGGCGACGGACGTTACCCCGCAGGTGCCGTCCTCGTTGGTGGTGTACTCAGCACACCGGTATGCCTCATGCTCCGTGGCGGCTGTGCCCATTTCAAGCTGAACGCTCACAACACAATCCAGCTCCACATTCAATAGATCTCCACCAACATACAATCTCAAATATTCATAAGTGTATCGCGATTTATCTACCGTGAATGTGGGGTTTGTAGAAGTAACATATGACTGTTCTCCTGTGGCTTTATTGGTGAGGGTTATAATAAAATAAGGCCCAACAGAACCACCACTTATGTTTTTAACCGATACGGTATATGTTTCGCCATCCTTCAAATAGGGTGATATGGCATCATTGTGTTTACTCGAACCAATTAAGTGCGTCATAACGTATTGGGTTGCCGTCCCTTTAACCCTAATCGTACCATCGTCATTGTAAGTAAAGGTTATGCCGTATTGGCTCGCGGTCAATTCTCCCACATAGGGGTACGGAATAAGGTTCTTTCCATGCGCCTTCACCGTCACTGTGGCCGGGTCAACAAAAGACTCATATTCCGTAGCAGTGGTGCCGACCTCGATTTGAGGATATACCGTGATATTCTCAAATGTCTTGCCTTCGCTGTTTGCCAACTGAATATAAATGGCCTTTATTGTATAAGTGTTGCTCCATGTGAAGGGGTTTCCGACAGAAACATATTTCGTCGCGCCTGCTTCATCCGTATAACCTATAAAGATGCCCACGCCAGTTGGTGCCGTATCACAACCACTCATCGTATAAGTAACGCCGTCTTTAAGCGGGTTTGGAGTTGTGCCTGCACTCCTCCACAAATAAAACATGTTGAACGATACCGTTGAAGTCCCATGAAACGTAATGGAACCATCCTCATTGACGGTGTAAGTAATGCCATAAATGGTGCTGGGTTTGTCATAATAAGGATAGGGAATAACATTTTTACTTCTCACACTCACGCCCACAGTATGCTCCAACGGGCTGACATCATCCAACCGGATCATTGCGCCGCTGGCCGTACCTTTCAGGGCGTTGGCGTAGAGGGTGTTGCCTTGCACATGGGTCAGTTCGCCCTGGCTGGGTTTGCCGCTGTCGGCATACTGTGCCCCGTTCCAGGTCCACCAGTTTCCGTTCTCCCCCACCACTGGCGGATGAGAGGTGTAGCTCCCGGCCAGCGCCGCGGCCGCTTGCGCTTGTGTCCTGTGCTCCTGCGCCGCCTGTTCCGACGCACCGGCCCCGACTGCACTCTCCTCTGCAACCGCCGCGGCCCGGCCAACATCCTCTTTTGCCTGTACGATGGTCTGCATCGCTCCGGCAATTTGCGCTGCAGCGGTTTCGGCTTGTTTTGCCGTCTCTGCCGCCTGCTCCCTCACCGCAAGAACCCGCTGCTCCAGTTGAGTAAACTCGCTGGGAATTTCCGGCCAATTGGCATCACCAGACAGTGACGCCGGTACATAGACACTGAGCACATTGGTGTGGCGCACCAGCTCCCCCTGCGTGCCGCGCAGCTGAATGCTGTACCGGCCGGACAGCGCCAACTGCTGCGCACTAAGCTCGATGGCCGCGCCGGTGTCCGTTCGAGTGAGGGGCAGATAGTCCATGTACTCCCCCACCCGGACAATGACCGTCCAATCCCAGCCCTCGGGCAGCTGACCCACCACCTCCAGACTGCGGGTTTTGTGGTCAAACTGCCGGGCCACCACCTGCCCTTGGGTCCAGATGTACCAATCGCGATATTGGATCATAGTTCCTCCTCCTTTTCTCTGTTCGCTTCTCTTGGACGCATTACTCCTCCATGGCACGCAGATATCGGCGCGCCCCGTAGCGCAGGCAGCGCAGCAGCCGCTGCTCCCCGCGTTTGATGGTCTTGGACACGGTGGATGCGTCCAGACCGAGGCTGCGGGCGATCTGGGGCTGGCTCATGCGCTGCACGTAATAAAGCTGCAGGAACTCCCGTTGGCGCGGTGTCAGTTCCTCATTCATGCAGCGGATCAGATTGCGGCGCAGCTGCCCCAGCTCGGCGGCGTTGGTATTCGCTTGAGAAAGCTGCTGCAGATACTGCGCCATGTCCGCGCTATACGTCTTGCCTCTGCGGTATCTCACCCGTTCCATCCCCTCGCTCCCTTCCTTTTCTGTCCGGTTTATCGTACTGCCCGTACGCTATCATAATCCCGTGACCGAGCGTGCGCCTGCCGATCACTTTTCGAACAGGTGTTCTATATATAACACTCAATTGAGTTGTTTGTCAAGGGGTTTTGAAAAATAATTTACTCAATTTCGTTTTTTCTGCTTGCAATATCAACTCAATTGCGCTATACTGCCCCCAGAGGTGATCGAAATGACCCGAGAAGAACAACTGAAACAACGCATCCTGCACCAATACGGCTCCATCGCCCGCTTTGCCGAGGCGGCGGATATCCCCGCCACCACCGTACGCAACATTTTCACCCGCGGTCTGGGCGGCGTTGGAGCGGATACGGCCATGAAGATCTGTGCGGCGCTGGATGTGGATATGGAGTCGCTGATGAGCGGCAGCCCCCGGCAGGGGCGAGCCGTTACCTTTGATGATTTCACCTACGCCATGCACAACGAGACCCGCACGCTGCCCGAGGAGAAAAAGCAGATGCTGCTGGATATGGCCCGTTTCTTCAACGAGGAGCTGCAGCGGGAGAAAGGATCGCCCAATGGATCAGACCCTGAACCTGTATAACGAACTCAACCAACGCGGGGTACACTTCTACCTCTGGGATCTGGGGGAGGATTCGGCGGCCACCATCGAGCTGGACGGCCGTTACGGCATCTTTATGGATTTTGACAACATCGCCACTTCCGCCGAGGAGCAGGTGGTGGTCGCCCATGAGGGCGGGCATGTATCCACCGGCGCCACCCACGCCGTCAGCAGCCCCTTCGACCTGGTCGCCAAGCACGAATACAAGGCGGATAAATGGGCGGTGCAGCGGCTGATCTCCGCCCAGGCGCTGGATGCCGCCGTGGCCGAGGGCTGCACCGACCTGCACGCGCTGGCCGAGCGCTTCAATGTGACGGAGGCCTTTATGAAAAAAGCCGTGTGTCTGCATACACACGGCAACCTGTCGGCGGAGCTTTATTTTTGATATTCCCACACAAAAAACTCCCGTGTGCCGCGGCACACGGGAGTTTTTCTCATTTATTCAAATAGGTTTCAAAGGCCTTGACCCACTTTTGCGCCATGTATTCGTGGAAGTTCAGCGTGGGGTGTACGCCGTCCCGCGTCCAGTGGCCGGCAGGGTGCTGCTCCTCCAGATCGTACAGGTCAAACTGCAGGGAGAGGAAGGGCACATCATGCTTGGCGCACAGCAACTGCACCGCCTCCGAGCGCATGGCGATTTCCCCCTCAAACACCTCGATTCGCTCCTGCGTGGCATCCCCCTCGTTGACAAACGGTTCCATGAGCAGGACCTTGGTGTTGGGCAGCTTCTCCCGGATCTCACGCAGCAGGTCGTCGTACACCTGCAGATAGGTGTCGATGTCCACGCCCCGATCCTCCGTGAGGGCGTGCCACACGTCGTTGACCCCGATAAGAATGCTCATATAGTCGGGCTTTACATCGAAGATGTCCGCCTGTCGGCGCCGGTAAAGATCCACTGAGCGGTCACCGCTGATACCCCGGTTGACAAAACGGAACTGCCCGGGGTACTTCTCCTCCAGCTGCTTGGCCGCCAGCATGGCATAGCCTTGACCCAGATCGTCCTTTTCCCGATGGCAGGCGGTAATGGAATCGCCCTGAAACAGGATTGTTTTCATGCTTACGCCTCCCATCCGGACAGATAGGCTTGCTGCTCCTGCGTCAGGGTGTCGATGCCCAGCCCCAACGCCGCCAGCTTTGTCACGCCGATTTGATAGTCGATCTCTTCGGGAATGTCATACACCTTGGTCTCCAGCTCGGCCTTGTGCTTGACCAGCCACTCGGCGGCCAGCGCCTGCACGGCAAAGGACATATCCATGATCTCCGCCGGGTGGCCGTTGCCTGCGGCCAGATTGACCAGCCGCCCATCCGCAATGACATTGATGGTGCGCCCGTCCGCCATGCGGTAGCCCACGATGTTCTCCCGACGGGGGAGCTTGTCCACCGCATTCTTCTCCAGCCACGCCACATCCACCTCGCAGTCAAAGTGGCCGGCGTTGCACAAAAGCACATTGTCCTTCATCCCGGCAAAATGCGCCGGGATAATCACATCCTTGCAGCCGGTGGCGGTGACAAACAGGTCGCCCTGCTGCGCCGCCTGCGCCATGGGCATCACCCGATAGCCGTTCATGGTAGCATCCAGCGCCTTGAAAGGGTCCACCTCGGTGACGATCACATCCGCCCCCATGCCCTTGGCGCGCAGCGCGATCCCGCTGCCGCACCAGCCGTAGCCGGCCACCACCACGGTCTTGCCTGCCATGATGAGGTTGGTGGTGTGCAGGATGCCGTCCATCACACTCTGTCCGGTACCGTACTTGTTGTCATAGTAGTGCTTGGCCTTGGCGTCGTTCACCGCCATCATGGGACAGGGCAGTAGCCCCTCCCGCTCCCGCGCCTTCAGACGGTGGATGCCGGTGGTAGTCTCCTCACAGCCGCCGATGAGGCAGTCGGCATATTCCCTGCACTTGCCACCCAGCAGCGCGATCAGGTCGCCGCCATCGTCAATGACAATGTGGGGGCGGCACTTGAGGGTCTCCACCAGCAGATCCTCGTACTGCTCCAGGGTAACTCCGTGGATGCCAAAGGTCTCCACCCCAAGGCTGGCCACCGCCGCCGCCACATCATCCTGGGTGGACAGAGGGTTGCAGCCGGTGAGGTAGACCTGCGCTCCGCCCTTTTTCAGCACCAGACCCAGATTGGCGGTCTTGGCTTCCAGATGGACGCTGACGGCGATACGCAGGCCGGCGAAGGGCTTTTCCTGTTCAAATCTGGCCTCGATCCCGGACAGGGCGGGCATGAAATCCCGCACCCAGTTGATCTTCTGCAGCCCGGAGGGGGCCAGGGACATATCCTTTACGATGCTCATAGATGTTTTCCTTTCCGAGCAAAATGTGATGAGGTCATTCTATCATATTTTTTGACCGGAAGGAAGTCTTTTCTGGCAATGGCTCGTTTTCTCCCCGCCGCCCCTTGCACCCACGCCCCGTTTGTGCTAAGATAATGGGCAGAATATTAAGGCGAAAGAGGGAGAACCTATCATGCGGCATTTGATCGACTTTGGTGACCTGACCCGGGAAGAGTGGGACGAGCTGTATCATCGCGCCAGCCGGATCATGGATGTTCCGGCCCAGTTTACCGATGCCTGCCACGGCAAGATCGCGGCCAACCTGTTTTACGAGCCGTCTACCCGTACCAACTTCTCCTTCCAGACGGCCATGATGCGTCTGGGCGGCAATTTCTTCGGTTTCTCCGACCCCAACTCCTCCTCCGTGTCCAAGGGCGAATCCCTCAAGGACACCATCAAAATGGTGTCCGGCTACTCCGATGTGGTGGTGCTTCGCACCCCGTGGGAGGGGTCGGCTAAGGCCGCCTCTTTGTACTCCCATGTTCCCGTCATCAACGCCGGTGACGGCGGACATATGCACCCCACCCAGACCATGGCCGACCTGACCACCATCACCCGCCTGCGCGGGGGCGTGGATGGACTGACCTTCGGCCTGTGCGGTGACCTGAAAAACGGCCGCACCGTCCACTCCCTGATCAAGGCGCTGGCCAAGTTCCGGGATGTGAAGTTTATCCTCATCTCCCCGGAGGAGCTGGCTCTGCCCGAGTATATGCGCGCCTTCCTCACCGAGAACGGCATGCCCTTCGTAGAGGTCACCAGCATGGAGGAGTACATCCCCCAGCTGGATGTACTGTATATGACCCGGGTACAGCAGGAACGCTTTGCTGACCCTGCCGATTACGAGCGGCTGCGGGGCGTGTATGTCCTCACCCGCAAAAAGCTTACCAGCGCCAAGCCCGATATGCTGGTGCTCCACCCCCTGCCCCGGGTGGACGAGATCACCGTGGATGTAGACGACGATCCCCGGGCAGCCTACTTCCAGCAGGCGCGCTTTGGTATGTTCGCCCGCATGGCGCTGCTGGCCGATCTGGCTCACCAGCCCCGGTTTGAGCAGATCGACGCGGTGGAGATCGGCACCAAGCCCGTGTGCTCCAACCCCCGCTGCATTACCCAGACCGACCGCTATCTCCCCCCGCTGGTCAAGAAGAATGCCGGCAAGGACTACTGCGCCTTCTGCGACGCGCAATTGCGATAAGAACAGCAAACCCGGCTGTGTCAATGACACAGCCGGGTTTTTATCACCGCGTAGGAATGATCTCGATCCAGTAGCCGTCCGGATCACTGATGAAGTAGATGCCCATCTTCTCGTTTTCAAAGCAGATGCAGCCCATCTGCTCGTGCAGGGCGTGGGCGGCGTCCATGTCGTCCACGCGGAAGGCCAGATGGATCTCGTTATCCCCCAGATTATAGGGGCGGTCCCAATCCCGCAGCCAGGTCAGCTCCAGCTGGTGCGCCGTGCCGCCGTCCCCCAGAAAGACCAGCGTAAAGCTGCCGTCCTCGGCCTGCTTGCGCCGCACCTCGGTCAGCCCCAGCGCCTTCTGATAGAAGGCCAGCGACTTGTCCAGATCGCGCACATTAAAATTGTTGTGGGCAAAAGTAAATTTCATATTTGCGTCCTCCTCACGCCTGTTTTATTCAGTATACCAGCTTCTCCCCCACAAGGCAAGCAAAAGCGGTTGTGCCGCAGTCTGTATTAGGCTGCTGTAGTCCCGATTTTCTCTGTCTATTTTGATTTACATAATATTTCTCGGTGACAACTTTTCATTCCCCAAAACAAGGCAACTTTTGGCAACCAAACGGCACTTTTTAAGGCAAAATAGAGCCCTGCACAGCCTTCTTACCTGTCCGGACACGCCTTCCCCGTCCTGCCCCGGCCGCCCCTGCGGCCGATTTTCAAGCGTTCAAAAAAGTTCGGCAAAGCCTTGAAATTCGGGCTTGACAAAGCACACCATGTATGCTATTATTTCAAGGCTGATACGAAACGGGTCATCCATGCGGGTGTAGTTCAATGGTAGAATCCCAGCCTTCCAAGCTGGTCGCGTGGGTTCGATTCCCATCACCCGCTCCATACGCGCCTGTAGCTCAGGTGGATAGAGCAACTGCCTTCTAAGCAGTGGGTC
>JAGBTC010000118.1 GCA_017631545.1 Oscillospiraceae bacterium | reverse complement strand
CTGACCACTCCTCTGGGTGCGACCCTGCTGCGTACCAGCGCGCTGCCTGAGGGCAAAATCATTGGTCTGGACCGCAACTATGCGCTGGAGATGGTCAAGGGCAGCGATGTGCTGGTGGAGTACGACAAGCTGATCGACCGCCAGCTGGAGCGCGCCGCCATCACCAGCATCAGCGGCTTTGCCAAGCTGTTTGACGAGGCGGCCAAGGTACTCAGCGTCTGATGCAGTACCGGATGATGGAGCTGGCCCGGGGCATGGGCGGCTGGCAGGAGGAGCAGGAGGAGGCGCTGTTGTGCGCCTGCTGCGCCGCCTGTGAACAGCTGAGCGCCGCCCTGCGCGAAGGGGTGAGCGTGCAGGACTGTGCGGACACCTTTGCACTGGCCGGGGCATGGCTGGCGCTGGCTGCCATGGAAACCGGCGGTACGGCGGGACAGGCAGAGTCCTTTACCGCCGGCGATGTGAGCGTGCATACCGGAGACAGCGCGCCCCGGGCAATGACTCTGCGCCGGCAGGCGTGGGAGCTGATGGCGCCCTGGGTGAAGGATCGCAGGTTTTTGTTTTACGGAGTGAGATGAGCATGAAAACAAGGGACTTTGCTCGGGCGCTGGAGCGCTGGGGCATGAGCGTGGTGGTACACACCGGCGGACAGAGCAGACGGTGCAGAGCCTTTTTTCAGCCCATGAGTCAGGTCGGGACGCTGCAGAGCGTCCCGACCCCTCTGGGTCAGGTGATGCAGGATCGGTTTTTGTATCTGGGGGCGCCGGATGTGCCCCTTGACACAAATAGCCGGGTGGAGGTGGACGGGGAGCGCTTTCAGGTGGAGCAGGCGCACCCTGTATTCCTTGGACGCAGGCAGCACCACTGGCGGGCGGTCTGCACCCGGATATGGCAGGAGGCGGTGGAATGAAGCTGGAACAGATCCAGCAGGAACTGGCCCGTGTTCTGGCCGGGCAGGGGGTAAACGCCGTGGCCGCGTGGCCCCAAGGCCGCGCGGTGCAGCCGGAGCAGGCGACGGTGCTTGTGTCGCTGGAGGAAGTGAAATGCACCCCAAGCGGCCTGCAGGACTATCTGGGGCAGTGGGCGGACGAGCCGGGAGGGGAGGAGCTGCTGCGGTACGGACGGCGAGCGCAGCTGACCTTTGCGCTGGATGTGCTTACTCCGCCCGAGGCAGGTGCGGAGCAGGAGCGGGCGGTGCTGGACGCGCTGCTGGCCGCTCTGTACGCCCAGCCGCCCCTTGGCCTGCGCGTGCAGGAAATGGAGGTGGAGCAGACGCAGTTTGACAGCAAGCAGCGGCTGCTGCGCCGCCGCTGCCATCTGCGCTGCGCCGGTTGGCTGCACGCCCATGGTCAGCAGGAGGACAGCCTGCTTTCGTTTGAATTGAGAGGAGAGATGAGCAGATGAGTATCACAGCCCATGAGCGTCCGGGAGTATATTCCTCCTATGACGCCTCCGCCGCCGTAAGCGGTGCGGCGGGAAGCAAGTATGTGGGTCTGGCCGTGCGAATGAGCCAGAGCGCCCAGAGCGTGTGGCAGTTCACCCGTTATGAGCAGGCGGTGGCTGCCTTCGGTACAGGCGAGGCGGCGCAGTTGGTGCGCCTGCTGCTGGAAAATGGCGCGGCGCAGGTTTTTGTCTACCCGGTGGAGGGGGAGGACAAGGCTGCCTACCAGACCGCCTTTGATGCCATGGCGGCGCAGGAGGGTCTGGCGGTGCTGGTGTGCGACAGCACGCTGGTACAGGTGCAGCAGGCCCTGCGCGACAGCGTCAGCACGGCCAGCGCCGCCCAGCGTGAGCGCATTGCCGTGGTAGCCGGTGCGGCCGGCGAGTCGGTGAGCGAACTGGTGGAGCGGGCGCAGGCCATCAACAGCGAGCGCGTGGTGCTGACCGCCCCCGGCTGCGTGGACGAACAGGGAACCGGCGGCAGCGGCGTGCAGGTGGCGGCAGCGGTGGCCGGTGTGATCGCGGGGCAGAGCGACCCTGCGGTACCTCTGGGTGGTGCGGTGCTGGGCGGTCTGTACGGTCTGGACGGCCGCTACGAGGACGGCGAGCTGGACGCACTGATTCGGGGCGGCGTGACGCCGGTGGAGGAGCTGAGCGGCACGGTGCGCGTGGTGCGCGGCGTGACCACCCGCACCAGCACCGACGGTGCGTTGGACAGCACATGGCGGGATCTGAACAGCATTTTGGTGGTGGACGATGTGATCCCCACCGTGCGAAACGCACTGAAAAGCCGTTTCAGCCGGGCCAAAAATACGGCACAGACCCGAGGCGCCATCCGCTCTCAGGTGGTGCTGGAGCTGGAGAATAAGCTGACCCGGGAGATCATCACCGGCTATAGCGGGGTGAGCGTGCAGCAGGACAGCGAGGAGCCCACCCGCTGTCTGGTGGACTTTTCCTTCACGGTGACCCACGGCATCAACCAGATCTGGCTCAGCGCCCACATCACCATTTAAGGAGGGGAAGATATGACGATCACAGGATTTCCCACCAGCAGCGACATCTATCTGGAGGTAGAGGGCAAAAAGGTGGCGGTGGTGCAAAGCTATACCGCCAAGGCCACCAAGTCCAGCCTGTCGGTGGAGGCCTTTGGAGAAAAGGAGCCGGTGGCCACCGTGGCCGGGCCGGTGCAGCATGAACTGAAACTGTCCCGTCTGTATGCCACGGATGAGGCCATTCGGGACGGTATCGACTTTTACACGCTGGAGGACTTTTCGCTGGTCATCTGCAAGCCCGACCGCCGGGTGATCTACTCCGGCTGTCAGTGGAAGAACATCAGCGAAAGCGCTTCCATTGGAGATATGGTGCTGGAGCAGGTAGAGATGGTGGCCTCCCGACGCATTGAGACGGAGGTGTAAGCCATGCACACAAGTATTCTTTCCGGCGCTGACCGGGTGCAGCTGGAGGACGGACGGCAGCTGCGCCTGCTCAGCGCCATGGAGGTGCTGCAGGCCCGACGGGAGAGTGAATGGCTTGCCCGGGAGGAGCGCGAGCGCGCGGTGTGCGCCAACGCCTGCCTGCTGGCCCGGGCGCTGGAACGGAACGGGCAGCCCATGTACCGGGACGGAACCCATGTATTGGAAGAGCTGACTGTGGCCGAGATCGGCGCTCTGAGCGACCGCTGGGCGCAGTTCAACCGGGAGGTCAACCCCGGTGTGGGGGACAGCGAGGCGGCGCTGGAACTAAAAAACATCTGGAGCACGCGCCGGGGGAGCGGCTGTACTGGCGCGTGCTGCGATCCTTTTCAGCCCTGCCCACAGAAGATCGTGTCCGAGCGATGACGGATCGGGACATTCTGTGGTGCGCGGTCAATCTGCTGCTGGATGATGAGCAGGAACTGGAGCAGCTGTGTCCCACCTGCCGCAGTCGGGCGCAGGAGGAGCGCTGCCTTTGCTGCGGCGCGCCCATCTGCGCCGGGGAGGGCGTGGTCAACTCCGCCTTTGATGAGGCGCGGTTTCAGACGCTGAAACGGGGGGACGGACATGATTGACCGATTGGAGGAGCTGCTCCTGTCCAAACAGGAGGAGCAGGACGAGCCCCTGTGGTGGAACGCACGGCCAATACGATTGGTGCCCGGGCAGCAGCAGGAGCAGG
The DNA here is from genome assembly GCA_017631545.1 of Oscillospiraceae bacterium. Taxonomy (GTDB): domain Bacteria; phylum Bacillota; class Clostridia; order Oscillospirales; family Oscillospiraceae; genus Lawsonibacter. The sequence continues at coordinate 239 of JAGBTC010000118.1, read as the reverse complement.
AAAGAATGTCCCCGGGTGAAGCACAGGACGCGGCGCAGGCAGTGCAGACGATGCTGGCGGTGCAGCAGTCCCACCGGAACGCCGCCCGGGAAACGGTATCCGAAGTGCCGGAGCGCGCGTGGACGGTGCAGGCGCTGGAGCGTGCCCACCGCGCCGCACGCAGGGCGGCACGGGGCGGCGCGGGGCGGGAGCCGTTCCGCGCGAGCGGGCACGGTATGGCACCCGGTATCGGGCAGCGG
>JAGBTC010000117.1 GCA_017631545.1 Oscillospiraceae bacterium | reverse complement strand
GACCGGAGAAATGTATGTCATGGGGGAATACTGTCACGATCTGCTGGGGCGGTACATCGTGCTGTACTACGGCTCCTTCGCCGCCCTGCTGGCCGAAGAGGACGAGGAGGTCTGGCTGGACGAGATTTTTGCCACCGTGGCCCACGAATTTACCCACCATCTGGAGGACACCGCCATGCTCCACGCCCTGGACGATGCGGACGCGGCCTTTTTACGGGAAGCGTTGGCGGAATATACGCAAGAGTAAGCAAACCCACGGGATAATGTCCCGTGGGTTTGTTTGTGGAAGAACAAATTATGATTTGCCGTTGAGATAGAAGATATGAGATAAGAGATATAAGATATGGTGTCCGGCGGAGCCAGACGATTGAAATTGCCCGCTTTGCGGGCACATTAACTCCTATCTCATAATTCATATCGCAGCAAAGCCCAATTTATCTGCGGCCCAGCTCCTTGCGGATGGCTTGCGTGAGCAGATCCTGCCCCTCGGGGGAGCGCAGTGCGTCCAGTACCGCTGCACGCAGCAGCTGCTGGAACTGCTTGCCCTGCAGTACCGCGTCAAACACCGTGCCGCCGTCGCCCACCGGGGCAGCGGGCTGGGGAGCAGGCTTGGGCTTGATGGGGGCGTAAGAGGGCGCGGGGGTGTCCTCCTGAGCGTAGGCCAAATCCATCCAGCTTTGCTGGGTGGTGCGGTCGTCGCTTTCTCCCTTGAGGTAGAAGGTGGACACACCGAAGAAGGCGGCCAGCTTTTCCTGCTGCTCCCGGGTGGGAGTCTGGCGGCCGGTCTCAAACTTCTCGATGGCGGTGCGGGGCAGACCCAGCGCCGCGGCAAGGGCGGGGCGGGACAGGTTCTGTTCGGTGCGGAGCGCTTCAATGCGCTGTGCCATAGTGACCATAGGGAACACTCCTTTGAAAATTGTGGGGTCGGCGTGCGCCGACCCCACAAATTGTTGCCTTAGATTTGGTTATCACGCCTCGCCTGTTCGCGACGCGCGGCTTCCTTACGACTCGGAACACAAACAGCAAACAATGATTGTTTGGTTTGTATTCCTCACTCCAGTCCATCCGCACTGCTCACAAGAAGGTGAATTGGCCGCAGGCCAAGAGAGGCTGGCCTGGGCCACGGCTCAGACGCTTAGAGCTTGTAGATCCAGCCGTGAGGATCGGCCACGCGGCCCCACTGGATGCCGGTCAGCTCGTCATACAGACGCTGGGTAACGGGGCCGATCTGGCCGGCGTTGATGGTGACCTTTTCCTCGCCCTCGGCCAGCTCGCCGATGGGGGAGATGACGGCGGCGGTGCCGGTGCCCCACGCCTCTTCCAGCGTGCCCTTCTTGGCGGCCTCAAACAGCTCCTCGGCGGAGATGCGGCGTTCCTCCACCTCGTAGCCCCAGTCGCGCAGCAGCTGGATGCAGGAACGGCGGGTGATGCCGGGCAGCACGGAACCGTTCAGGTCGGGGGTGAGGATCTTGCCGTCCACCTTGAACATGACATTCATGGCGCCCACTTCTTCAATATACTTGCGATGCACGCCGTCCAGCCACAGCACCTGAGAGTAGCCCCGGGCGGCGGCGCGGTTGCCTGCGCGCAGGGAGGCGGCGTAGTTGCCGCCGGTCTTGGCCATGCCGGTGCCGCCCTTGACGGCGCGCACATCCTCGTCCTCGATGTAGATCTTGACGGGGTTCAGGCCCTCGGGATAGTAGGCGCCCACGGGGCAAACGACGACGATGTACTGCACATGATGGGAGGAATGCACGCCCAGAGCGGCGTCCAGACCGATCATGAAGGGACGGATGTACAGGGAGGTGTCCTTCTCATAGGGAACCCATTCCTGCTCCAGCTTGACCAGCTCCACGATGCCGGCCAGAGCCAGCTCGTAGGGGATGTTGGGCATGCACAGACGGTCAGCGGAGTCGTTCAGGCGCTGGATGTTGCAGTCGGGGCGGAACAGCTGGATGGAACCGTCGGCAGTGCGGTAGGCCTTCATGCCCTCGAAGATCTCCTCGCCGTAGTGCAGCACCTTGGAGGCAGGGTCGATGGGCAGGGGGCCGTAGGGGACGATGCGGGCATCGTGCCAGCCCTGACCCTCGTCATAGTCGACGATGAACATATGGTCGGTCATGTATTTACCGAACACCAGAGAGGAGGCTTCCGGCTTCTCCTTCAGCGTAGCGGCGCGGGTGATTTTGATCTCTTGCATGGCGAGTCCCTCCTAAATTCCGTTTTACTGCGTAAAAAACGGTTGCTTGTCCTTATTATAACAGCCGCATTTCCATCGCGCAACGGGGGAGTGGGAATTTTTTGAATTTTCTCCGGTAACGCAGGCTTTTTACGGGTAAAGAAACGGCGGAAAATATTCAGAAAAGAGCGGTGTATACCGCGCCTATCACCAGAACGGGCAGCATATTGGCCACCCGGAAGCGCCGGTCAAACACCAGATTGACGCCCACGCAGAAAATGAGAATGGAGCCAAGAAAGGACAGGTTTGCGATTACTTCCGGGGTAAACAGCGGAGCGACCATTCCGGCCAGCAGGGTCACGCTGCCCTGAAGCACGCCCACGGGCAGGGCGGAGAAGATGGCACCGCGTCCGTAGGTAGAGGCAAAGACGAGTACGATCATAAAGTCCAGAATGGACTTGGTGTACAGGGTGGAAGGATCGCCCGTCAGCCCGTCCTGAATGGAGCCGACAATGGCCATAGCGCCGATGCACACCACCAGCGAGGCGGTGACAAAGCCCTCCACAAACCGGGCGTCATCTCCACGGGCGGCGCGCGCCTTCAGCCAATGTCCCAGCCGTTCCATCCGGCCGTCGAAGTCGCACAGCTCGCCCAGCAGGGTGCCCAGAGCCAGCGCGAGGATCATGCCCAGCGTGTCCCGACTGACCAGCTGGCCGTCCACGACCTGCACCATGCCGCCCAGCGCGCCGGCACCGCCGATAAACAGCGTGGCAAGACCCAGCGAGCGGGTCAGCGCGGTCTGGTAATGCTCCTTCAGGCCGCCGCGCAGCAGCGCGCCCAGACAGCCGCCCACCACAATGGCGGCCACATTGGCGATGGTGCCAAGTCCGATCATATCCCTCACTCCTTTTGTGTGTCCGAGTATAGCAGAATTGGCACAAAAAGACAAGAGCCGTGTCGATCGACACGGCTCTTGATTATTACAGCAGCAGCGGCTGCAGCTGCCGACCCTGAAAGGCGGCTTCGATGGTTTGGGGCAGCTGTGTGAAGTCGGCCACCAGCGAGGTGGGCTTCCCCACAGGATCGTCCTGCCCGAAGGGAACGAAGAATATGTTTTTTCGCATAAGCAGCTGTCCGATGGCGGGGGCGGAGCCGGCCAGACCGTCGTTGGAGGCCATGCACACCACCACCGGACGGCCGTTGCGCTGATGGGCCTTGGCCGCCATGGTCACACTGGAGTCGGTGATGCCGGCGGCCATCTTGCTCAGGGTGTTGCCCGTACAGGGGGCGATGACCAGCAGATCCAGCAGCTTGCGCGGGCCGATGGGTTCGGCGTCGACCACATTGGTAATGACCCGTCGGTCGCAGATGCGTTCCAGCTCATGCATCAGGTCGTGAGCGGCGCCAAAACGGGTGTCGGTGGCGGCTACAATTTCGGATACGATAGGGATCACATGTTCGTATCGGGCGGCGATCTGCTCCAGCGCCGCCATCGCCCGGCTGTGGGTACAGAAGGACCCGCAAAGGGCAAAGCCGATGGTTTTATGTTCCAAGAGTATCTTCCTTTCCGGAATCAGTTTCCAGCTTCTTGAAAAAGGTTATATATGGTGTCCCGCAGGCAGGCTGCGGCGGTGAGGGGAGCCACCTTGCCGGGCAGGGACAGCGCCCAGATCACCCGCCGCCCCAGCCGTGCCGCCGCCTCCATGTCCACACCGCCCGGGCGGGAGGCAAGGTCGATGACCAACGCGTCCTCTTGCAGCAGCGACAACAGTTCCTCTCCCAGCAGCAGGGAAGGAATGGTGTTGACCACAAGATCGAAGTCCCCGATGCACCCGGACAGCTGGCGCGGATGCACAGCAGAGAAACCGAAGGCCTGCGCCCACGCGCGCTGGGCGCAGCTGCGCGCGGCCACGCTCACCCGTGCCCCCAGCGCACCGAAGCGGTGGGCGGTGAGAGTGCCCACCCGGCCAAAGCCCAGCACCAGAACGGACGCCCCGTGCAGAGTGACGGGCAGCTCCTCCATGGCGATTTGCACCGCGCCCTCCGCCGTGGGGACGGCATTGGCAACCACCAGCTCCTCCCGGGCGAAGTAGTCGTGGAGGTACAGCCCATTGCGGTGGAGAAAGAGTGCGGTGTTTGGATCGCATTTTCCTCCGCACAGCAGCTGGGTGGGGCGCAGGTGGGGCAAAAGGGAGGAAAGGGGGTGTTCCCGGTCGGACAGGGGGGCGTTGAGCTGCCCGGGGGTGGAGACCACCGGGAGGGGGAAGATGACGCACTGGGCAAGCTCCATCCCCTCGGGTGTGGTTTTGCACGCAGCCAGCGGGGCGGCGTGCGCCCCCTGCTCCAGCGCGAGGGTGTGTACCTCGTGACCGTCCAGTGCCAGCAGCTGAGCCAGATGCGCCTGCCGCAGGTCACCGCCAATCACCCAGAAGTTTCGTTTTTCGTTCATGGCACAGGCCTCCCATTCGGTTTCTCGCTATCCTATGCAGGGGGAGAGGGAAGGGTGAAGAGATGTGAGATATGAGAGTGTGGGCTTGGAGCATAAAAAAACCGTCCCGTTTCGTTGAAACGGGACGGTTTTGCAGGTAAGAAGTATCTTACTTGGCAGCCTTGGCGGCCTTGATGGCGTCGATCAGCTGGGGAACGACCTTGAACAGGTCGCCCTCGATGCCGTAGTCGGCGCACTCGAAGATGGGGGCGTTGCCGTTCTTGTTGACGGCGATGATGCACTCGGCGTCCTGCATACCAGCCTTGTGCTGGATGGCACCGGAGATACCCAGAGCAACATAGATGCGGGGATGGACGGTCTTGCCGGTCTGGCCGACCTGATGGTCAGCGGAGATCCAGCCGGAGTCGACCACGGCACGGGAAGCGCCCACGACGCCACCCAGAACCTCAGCCAGCTCCTCGGCCAGCTTGATGCCACCCTCGACATCCTTGGAGATGCCGCGGCCCACGGAAACGACCACATCGGCGCCGATCAGGTCGACCAGCTTCTTGGCGGCCTTGACCACCTCGACGACCTCGGTCTTCATGTCGGCCTCGGTCAGGGAGAAGTTGGGCTTGATGATCTCGCAGGCGTTGGCCTTGGCCTCGTCATAGGCGTTCTTCTTCATAACGCCGGGACGCACGGTGGCCATGGCGGGACGGAAGCGGGGGCAGATGATGGAGGCCATCAGGTGGCCGCCGAACGCGGGACGGGTCATCTTCATGTCGCGGGACACGTCGTGCTTCTGACCCAGAACCATGGCGCTGTTCAGGCCGGCGATCTTCTCCTCCGGCAGAGTGGAAGCCTCGCGCAGGAAGTCCTTGTAGGACTCCAT
>JAGBTC010000116.1 GCA_017631545.1 Oscillospiraceae bacterium | reverse complement strand
TTCTCCCCGTTGGTGCCGTAGAGAATCACATCGATGACCTGCCGGGGCAGGTCTTTGACGGGGGTGTTCAGCTTGAATTTATAGCGCTTGGCCAGCGCGTCGAAATACATACGGCAGATGCCGTCGGACTTGATGGAATTCCAGCCCGAGGCGGTGATTGCCCCCTCCAGAATGGACAGATTTTTGTTGGGAATGATCAGCTCCGGATCCACCTTCAGCTGAGCGCCAAGCCCGGTACAGGTGGGGCAGGCGCCAAAGGGGTTGTTGAAGGAAAACATACGGGGGGTCAGTTCCTCGATGGACACGCCGCAGTCCTCGCAGGCGTAGTTCTGGGAGAAGAGAATGTCCCGATCCTCCCCCACCACATTGACCACCACCAGTCCGCCGGACAGGTTGGAGGCCACCTCCACGCTGTCGGTCAGCCGCCGGGTGATGTCCTCCCGGATGACCAGGCGGTCCACCACCACCTCGATGTGGTGCTTTTTGTTCTTGTCCAGAGCGATCTCCTCGGACAGGTCGTACAGCGAGCCGTCCACACGCACGCGGACATAGCCGGACTTGCGGGCATCCTCAAAAATCTTCTGATGCTCACCCTTCTTCCCCCGGATGACGGGCGCCATGACCTGAATACGGGTGGCCTCGGGCAGGGTCATGACCTGATCGATGATCTGGTCGATGGTCTGCTGGCGGATCTCCTTGCCGCACTCGGGACAATGGGGCGTGCCCACCCGGGCCCACAAAAGACGCAGGTAGTCATAGATCTCCGTCACCGTACCCACCGTGGAACGGGGGTTCTTGCTGGTGGTCTTTTGGTCGATGGAGATGGCAGGGCTGAGGCCGTCGATATAGTCCACATCGGGCTTTTCCATCTGTCCCAGGAACATACGCGCGTAGGAGGACAGCGACTCCACATAGCGGCGCTGTCCCTCGGCGTAAATGGTGTCAAAGGCCAGGGACGACTTGCCCGAGCCGGACAGGCCGGTGAGCACCACCAGCTTGTCTCTCGGGATCTCCACATCGATATTCTTCAAATTGTTCTCACGCGCGCCTTTGATATAAATTTTATCCTGCATGAGAGTTCTCCTTGCTTTCCGGTTGTTTTCAGTCCACCACTAAATCCGCCAGCTGTCCGCCCACCAAACCGATCAGTTGGTCGGGCGCCAGCTCCACCTGATAGCCGATCTTGCCTGCGGAAACCATAATGGTGTCCACGATCTGGGCCGTTTCATGGAAGGTGGTGGTATATTCCTTTTTCATGCCCACGGGGGAACAGCCGCCCCGGACATAGCCGGTCAGGGCGTTGATCTGCTTGACCTGCACCATCTCGATGGACTTCTCCCCCACCGCCCGGGCGGCCTTTTTCAGGTCAAGGCTGTCCGCCACGGGGATGACAAACACATATATATTTCCGGATGCGCCCCGGGCCACCAGGGTCTTGAACACACACTCGGGATCCTGCCCCAGGCTTTGTGCCACGGTGACACCGTCCACCGCCACCCCCTCCTCGTGTTCATAGGTGTGGGCGGTGTAGGAAATGCCCTTTTGCTCCAGTATACGCATCACATTGGTTTTTTCTTCTTTCTGCTTTGCCATGCACTTACCTCGTTACAGGCTGACCCCAGCGAATGCCAGAAGGGAAAGGATCAGAATGTGCGCCGGGTAGAAGGCATAACCAAAATACTGCCATTTCCTTCCGCCCGGACCGCGCTGTCCGTTATACAGCCAGATGGGGATGAGTGCCAGCAGGGCAAAGGCCTGCTGAGGCACCCAGATTTCCCGTCCCAGCACGGTCACGATATAGTTCAGGCCGCCCAGCAACTCCAGATTGATCCATGCCAGCGCCGCCAGCTGTACCACCCAGCCAAAGCGTATTTTTTGCGCCAGCCAGAACGCCAGAACGGTGATCACACCGCACCCATAGAAATCCACAAAAGCAAGAAAACCTAATCCATAACCCAGACAGCCGCCGAACACGGCCACCAACAGTCCCTCTAACCAACTCCTGTTCCACGCCTTGTCCACCATTCGCAGGAGAAGAAGGGCCAAGCAGAAGGTGAACATCACATTCTGATGGAGGGGATAGATGAGGGATCCCCCAGTCATCAAGTTAAACGGTATCTCGCTGATCAGCGCAAACAGGAACATGCGCCAGAAATAGCGCTTGAAGTTTCCGGTATGCCGGTAGCCCTCCGCAATCAGGAACGCAAACAAAGGAAAGGCCAGCCGACCCACGCAGGTCAGCCACTCATACTCAGACGCGATGGTCCAGCAGGCATGATCCAACAGCATCAGGAGCATGGCCAGCGCTTTGAGCGCCGTGCCGTTCAGACATTTCCATTTGCTTTGGGTGGCAGACATAAGCATACCCTCTCTATTTCTTGTCTCTTCACTTCTCCCCACGCAGGCGGATGATCTGGTCACGCAGGTCGGCAGCCAATTCAAACTCCAGCATCTTGGCCGCTTCTTTCATGGCCTTTTCCAGACGGGCGATCTCCATCGCCCGCTCCTGCTTGGTCATGGCCTTGCCGGTGCCGCTGCGCTGGTCGGAATCCTCAGCCACGCCGGACACCTCCAGCAGTTCCCGCACGGACTTGATGACCGTTTTGGGCACGATGCCGTTGGCCTTGTTGTAGGCATCCTGCTTCTCTCGCCGACGCGCCGTTTCGTCCATCGCCTTTCGCATGGAGGGGGTAACGGTATCGGCATACAGGATGACCTTTCCCTCCGCATTTCGGGCGGCGCGGCCAATGGTCTGGATAAGGGCGGTCTCGCTACGCAAAAAGCCCTCCTTGTCCGCGTCCAGAATGGCCACAAGGGACACCTCGGGCAGGTCAAGGCCCTCGCGCAGCAGGTTGATGCCCACCAGCACATCGAACTTGCCAAGGCGCAGGTCGCGAATGATCTCCATGCGCTCGATGGTGTCGATGGAGTGGTGCATATAGCGCACCCGGATCCCCACATTCTGCAGATATGCGGTCAGATCCTCCGCCATTTTCTTGGTCAGGGTGGTAACCAGCACCCGTTCGCCCCGGGCGCAACGGCCGTTGATCTCCCCGATCAGGTCGTCGATCTGACCCTCTACCGGACGCACCTCCACCTGCGGATCCAGCAGGCCGGTGGGTCGGATGAGCTGCTCCACCACCTGCCCGGAGCGGCTGCGCTCGTACTCGCCGGGAGTGGCGGAAACATAGACTGTCTGGTTTACCCGCTGTTCAAATTCCTCAAACTTCAGCGGACGGTTGTCGTAGGCACAGGGCAGGCGAAAACCGTACTCCACCAGACTGTTCTTGCGCGCCCGGTCGCCGTTGTACATGGCCCGCACCTGAGGAAGGGTAACATGGCTTTCGTCAATAAACAGCACAAAATCCTTGGGGAAATAGTCCAACAGCGTGTGGGGGGGCGAGCCCACCGGCCGTCCCTCGATGACCCGGGAGTAGTTCTCAATGCCAGAGCAGTAGCCCAGCTCCTGCATCATCTCCACATCGTACATGGTGCGCTGCTTGAGCCGCTGCGCCTCCACCAGCTTGCCGTTGGCCTCAAAATATGCCACCCGTTCCTCCAGCTCCTTATAGATCTGCCCAACGGCGGCGTCCATCTTCTCCTTGGGTGTGACATAATGGGTGGCCGGCCACACCGGCACATTGATCAGCCGCCGGATGGGCGCGCCGGTGACCACATTCACCTCGCTGATGCGGTCGATCTCATCCCCGAAGAACTCGATACGCAGGGCGGAGTCCTTCCAGTATGCAGGCCAGACCTCCACCGTGTCCCCCCGCACCCGGAACATATTGCGCTCCCACGCCATGTCATTGCGCTCGTAGCGGATCTCCACCAGCCGCTTGAGCAGCTGCTCGATCTTCATTTGCGCGCCCACACGCAGGGTGATCATCATCTGGGCAAAGTCCGCCGGCTCACCCAGACCATAAATGCAGGACACCGAGGACACCACGATCACATCCCGCCGCTCCATCAGCGAGGCAGTGGCCGAGATACGCAGACGGTCGATCTCGTCATTGACCGAGGAGTCCTTTTCGATAAAGGTGTCCGTGTGAGGAATATAGGCTTCGGGCTGGTAGTAATCGTAATAACTGACGAAATACTCCACCGCATTATCGGGGAAGAACTCCCGAAACTCGGCACACAGCTGCGCCGCCAGCGTTTTGTTATGGGCCAGCACCAGCGTGGGCCGCTGAAGTTTTTCGATGATTTTGGCCATGGTAAAGGTCTTGCCCGAGCCGGTGACGCCCAGCAGCGTCTGCTCGTCCAGCCCCATCTCCACCCCCCGCGCCAGCGCTTCGATGGCCTGAGGCTGGTCGCCGGCAGGCTGATATTCGGAGACGACCTTGAATTCCGGCATACTTCTCCCCCCTTTCCCGAAAACAGGACAGCCCTATTGTACCAGAACAACTGTTCGAGCGCAATAGGGTGTCCAAACTTTTTGCAGTATTTGCCCGTCAGAAAAAGCAGCTGTCCTTCATGGAGACCATATCGTCATCACAGAACACCACATGATCCAAAAGCTGGATGCCAATGGGTTCCAGCACCTGCTTGAGGTAGCGGGTGGTATCGCAGTCTGCCCGGGACGGAATGGCCAAGCCGCTGACATGATTGTGCGCCAGAATGACCGCGCTGGCGCGCAGGCTCATGGCCTCCTCCGCAATGCGACGGGAGGTGACATCAGCTGAGTTGATGCTGCCCTCGGCCAGCTTTCGCACCCCCAGCACCTTATGCTTTCCGTCCAGACACAGCAGATATACCATCTCGTTGCGCGCGCCGAAGAAATAGCTGTGCAGCAGCTCGCGCACCTGGGCGGCGCTCTCCACCACCTGGGTTACATCGCTGCGGCTGGCAACATAGTGGGCGCACACCCCCGGGATCAGCCGCAGAAGGATGGCGGTATGCTCCCCCACACCGGAAACGGTGCGAAGATCCTCCAGCGACGCGTCCAGCACCCCGGACAGCGAGCCGAAGCGCTCGATCAGCCGGTGAGCAAGGTCGTTGGTATCCCCCTGAGGGATGGCGTAAAACAGCAGCATCTCCAGTACCCGATGCTCCGGAAAGGCGTCCAGACCACGCAGGCAAAACTCCTCCTTCAGCCGGGCACGGTGTCCCCCGTGGCGGTGCTTTGGCTGCTTGTCCATGGTCATCCTCCTTTCCCGGGTGTTCTCTCTTCTTTAGGCCTTGGGGCCGTATTCGGCCAGATACGCCTCCATCCAAAATGCGGGATTTTTCTGCGGAAAAATCTTGTGCTTTGCACGCCGCATTTTCAGGGGGGAACCAGTTCCCCCCTGATGCCCCCCTCCGCTCTCCGAGGGGACGGGGGTTTTGAATTCAGACCTTAGGGCCGTACTCAGCCAAATAGGCCTCCATCTTCGCCTTCATCTCGTCATCGATATAGACCTTGCCGTCGATGGGGCGGTTGTGCAGGTAGGCAATGATGTCGCGCACGGTGACGATGGGATAGACCTGAATGCCGTATTCCTTCCGCAGCTCGTCCAGCGTGGTGCAGTCGCCGGTGCCCCGCTCCATGCGGTCCACGCTGACAAACAGCGCCTTCAGGTTCACATCGGCCACATGCTTGAACAGTTCGATGGTCTCGCGCACGGCGGTACCGGCGGTGACCACATCTTCCACGATGGCAATGTCATCCCCGTTCTGAGGCTTATAGCCCACCATAGAGCCACCCTCGCCGTGATCCTTGGCCTCCTTGCGGTTGAAGCAATAGGGCAGATCGCGCTGGTAATTGCGGTACAGGGAAGCCGCCGCGGTCACCGCCAGAGGAATCCCCTTATAGGCCGGGCCAAACAGGGCGGTGATGCCGTCGGGCAGGTTTTCCTGAATGCAGGCGGCGTAGTAGTCGCCCAGTCGGGCGGCCTGCGCGCCGGTCTTATAGTTGCCGGTGTTGATGAAATAGGGGGTCTTGCGGCCGCTCTTGGTGGTAAAGTCGCCAAAGGTCAGCACGCCGGAGCGCACCATAAAGGTGATAAATTCTTCCTGATAAGCCGTCATATTCGTTCCTCTTTCCTTTCTCTCTGCAAAGCAAACCACTCGCAGGATATATCAGCATATTATTATATCACTTTTTCCCCTGTGACACAAGAAAACCCGTCTATTTTTCCTCGCATTTTTCCGTTTGCATCAAAGACTGCCCCGTTCCTTCTACCCATGTTCCGCAGGCACGCAAAACAAAACACGGGACACCGTTTCCGATGACCCGTGTTTTCTCGTTTGATTCAGAAAAACAAAATAAGTACCGACG
>JAGBTC010000115.1 GCA_017631545.1 Oscillospiraceae bacterium | reverse complement strand
GCTGGCCTCGAAGAGATAGCTTACGCCCTTGGACTTGGCCAGCTGCAGCAGGTCGTAGCCGTGGGTAGCAACCAGCTCCTTGTTGGAGGACACCACGCTCTTGCCTGCACTCAGGGCGCGGCGGGTGAAGTCCAGCGCCACAGTGGCGCCGCCGATGGTCTCCACCACGATGTCCACGGAGGGGTCATTCTCAATGACGGAGAAGTCCTTGACAAAGCAGTCCTTATAGGGGCTGTCAGGGAACTCGCGCACATCGAGGATATACTTCAGATTGACGCTCTTGCCGGCGCGCTGCTCGATCAGCGCGTGGTTCATGGTCAGTACATCGGCCACGCCGGAGCCGACGGTGCCGAAACCAAGGATCGCAACATTTACCATTGTATTTCTCTCCTCATATGTTTGTATCAGTGTATCAACAGAATACTCGCTCAGCCGGCGAGGATCTCACATTTCAGCACGCCGGAACGGGCGCGCACCGCATCCAAAAGGGTATCCAGCGCCATATCCAGCGCGGAAGTCTCCGCCGTGACGGTGGCCACGGCGCAGCCGTTGGAGGGGATATTCTGGTTGATGGTCAGAATATTGCCGCCGCTGTCGCCGAACACATTCAGCACATTGGAAAGCACACCGGGCTCGTCTTTGAGCAGGATCTGGAAGGTGACGATGCGCCCGTGGAGCATATCCTGAAAGGGGCGCACCGTGTCCTTATACTTATAATATGCGCTGCGGCTAATGCCCACGGCATGGGCCGCACCGTTAACCGTGGTCTCCTCACCGGTTTCCAGCAGGCGCTTGGCCTGGGCCACCTTGCGGAAGATCTCGGGCATGGCATCGGCTTCAACGATGAAATATTTGGGCGTGTGGCTCAAGGTGTTACCTCCAGTATATGCATCGCGGATGTCCGCCTTGCAAAGGCATTTGTTTTCGTGCTGTGGCCTATTGTAGCACATCGTTTGCCCGAATGCAACAGGGAACGCAGGGAAAGACGACGATTTTCGCGCCTTTGAACGGGGGTTTGTGTGCGAATTTCACAACAGGAAGGGCAGGGAAACAGGAGGCGCCCGTTTGGGCGCCTCCTGAATGGGGAACAGACGGTCAAGGGGTATCGATCACCCAATCGTTCACATCGTCAAAGACGGGCAGGTCGGGTGCTACGGTGTCCTCCACAGAGGAATTGCCGGGGAGGGTAGAGGTGCCGGGAGTTACGGTGCCCTCGGGGGTGTGGGCGGAACACAGGGGCTTGGCCTGTACTGCAGCCAGCGTGGCATCCTGGTCGCCGGCGGCGACGCCGTCCAGCCGCTTGCGCTCGTAGAGCAGAGGGTGGACAGTCAGCTTGCAGTCGGCAGGACAGAAGATACCGGCCAGTTCTCCGCTGACACTGCACACCTGTACACTTTGCTGGGCGGAGTGGCAATCACAGTACTGGGTGGGTGCGTCCTCCTGGAGGACATACATACCGGTTACCCGGCTGCCGCGGGGGTCGCCCTTACAAGCGTCGGTGGCCTGTAGGCCGCTGTCCATGCAGTAGGAAACGTAAACCAGGTCATTGGGCTGGAAGAAGTCCTTGTCAGCCAGACCCTTATGCACGCGGGACATCACCTTGCTGAAGGTGAGTGCGGCGGGATTACAGCCGCTGCTGCGTACTCGCTCGGGGGAGCCATAGCCGGTCCAGACCACGGCGGTGTAGTAGGGGGAATAGCCGGCAAACCACCGGTCATGGTCGCTGGTGGTGGAGCCGGTCTTTCCGGCGATGGTCATGCCGCTGACCTGGGCTTCATAGCCGGTACCGGAGGTGACCACGCTGCGCAGCATGGTGTTCATATAATAGGCGGTGGATGCCTTGGTGGATACCGAGCTCTCCGGGCGGTTTTCCAGAATGACCTCGCCGTCGGAGTTGACCACATGGGTATAGGTGCGCGAGGGGGTGTAGATGCCCTGATTGGGGAAGGTGCGGAAGGCCTCGGCCATATCACGGGTGTTGACGCCCCCGGTCAGGCCGCCCATGGACATGGCGGCGGGGGCAGAGGCGTCGGCGTCCTTCAGGTCGATGTGGAAGCGGTCCTCCACAAATTTGAAGCTTTCCACCGGGGTGAGGATGTCGTTGATGATGCGGTAGGCCACCGTGTTGGTGGACTTGGTCACCGCGGTGAACACGGAGGTAAGACCGGTGTACTTAGCGTTGCCCGAGTTGACCGGATAGGGCTTGTCGTTGAGCAGCTGATAAGGATAGTCGTCCACGGCGGTCAGGGGAGTGATGAGACCCAGCTCGATGGCCGGGGCGTAAACTGCTAGCGGCTTGAAGGAGGAGCCGGGCTGCCGGGCGGCGGCGGTGGCGTTGTTGCGCCAGCGGTTGCCCGTCTTTTCGCCCACCTGACCGACCATGGCCACCACGTCGCCCGTATTGTTGTCGATGACGGTGATGGCCGACTGCAGTTGCTGTCCGTTGGCGGAGGGCCAGGGGAAGTTGTCAGTATTTTCGTAAATGTCCTCCACAATGGCCTGGATCTTGGGATCCACACAGGTGTAGATGGACAGATTGCCGGACAGTACCATGTTGTAGGCCACGCTTGTGTCCACACCCAGCTGAACGGCCAGATCGTTGGTCACGTCAGTGATGACCTGCTCCTCATACCAGGAGTAGACATCCGAACCGTCCGTGCCGGCGGGGGAGTCCACCGCTTTGCTGGAGAACACCAGCTCCTGCGCCCTGGCCTGCTCATACTCCTCCTTGGTCAGGTAATCCTGCTCATACATGGCCCGCAGCACCAGATTTTTGCGCCGATCGTTGTTTTCCGGGTTGGTATAGGGGTCATAAAGGGAGGGATTGTTCGTGATGGAGATTAGACTGGCGCATTCGGCCACCGTCAGCTCGCTGAGGGGCTTGCCGAAATATTTGTAGGAGGCGGTGTACACGCCGTCACAATTGCGGCCCAGATAGATATAGTTCAGATACCACTCCAGAATGGTTTCTTTATTATACTTTTTGGTGCATTCCAGCGCAGTAAAGATCTCCACCACCTTGCGCTTGACGGTGGTGTCGTCATAGCTGGTCACATTTTTGATCAGCTGCTGGGTAATGGTGGAGCCGCCCTGGATGTCCTGCCCGGTGAACATGAGCAGGATGGCCTTGGCGGTGCGCCGCCAGTCCACGCCGGGGTGCTTCCAATAGCGCTGATCCTCAATGGCCACGGTGGCGTTGATCAGATTCTTGGGGATGTCTTTGTACTCCACCCACACGCGGTTCTCGTCCCCGTGCAGGGTACGCAGCTCCTGCGCCTGACCCCGGCTGTCGGTGTAGTACAGGGTGGAGTTGATGCCTACGCGGAAGCTGTCCAGGTCCAGGTCGGCCATGGGCATAATGACGGACTTGACGTACACCGCGGCAAAGCAGGCCAACAGCACCGAGGTGGTCAGCAGGACCAGCAGCAGGGTGCCTACTGCCTTGAACGCAAGGTGCATGGGCGAGCGGCGCCGCCGTCTGCGGCGCGTGCGGTTGCTGCGGGTGCGGTCGGTATTCGGATCATTTGGCATCACGGTCACCTCCGAAGGTGTGAAACACAGGTGATGGGTGGACATACTCTCACTAATCCTTGATATTATACCACGAATTCCATATTTGTCCACCCCTGCCGGGAAAGGCTTTTTTGCGGAAAAAATTTACCCCTTGTTTCTATTGCTTTTTCGTCGGGCACAGGGTAAAATCAAGGTACAAAGCATAGGGAAAGGAGGGCGCAGGATGAGCGAGGAATTCGGCCCGGATTTCATCACCGTTACCGACGAGGACGGCAATGAATTTGAACTGGAGCATCTGGACACACTGGAGCATGAGGGCACGATCTATATGGCGTTCTTCCCCGCCGCACAGGGCGAGCAGGACGAGAACGGCGAGATCGTGGATGTGGATGTAGATGACGAAGAATACGGTATGGTCATCATGAAGGTCATCGAGGAAAACGGCGAGGAGCTGTTCTCCACGCTGGACAGCGAGGAGGAGGAGATGACCGTCTACGAGCTGTTCATGGAGCGGTTGTTCCAGGACGAGGAGTAAGCGCGTTTTCCTGCTCGGTGCGTGATGGGTCCTATTAAAACCCACATTTACGAAACGGGACGCCCCCTCACGGCGCGGATTGCAGGCCTCCCGGCCCCCTTTGCGGTCAGCCGGACGTTGGAAGCAGCGAAGCGTTGTGGAGGCGACCCACCTGCCATACGTGCAGGTTTTTAATCGGATTCACACGGCCAGAGCGGGGCTTTTTTGCTCCCACCGCGCCGCAGCAATGCTGCGGCGCTCTTTTTTTGCGTTGGGTATAGTTTTTTGCCGACGCGATATACTATGCCCATACCGTGGAAAAGGAGGAATATACGATGCTGATGGATCGAATCGCGCTGATTCTGCTGATCGTGGGCGGGCTGAACTGGGGCAGTGTGGGCCTGTTCGGCTTTGACCTGGTGGCCTTCGCCTGCGGCGGCTCCGCGTCACTGATCAGCCGCGTGGTCTACACGCTGGTGGGGCTGTCTGCCGTGTGGTGTGTCACCCTGCTGTTCCGGGAGCGGGGCACTATGGAGCACCCTGCGTAAATACAGCCGTTCCGGCACAGACCCCCGGCCGCCTTGGGCAGTCGGGGGTCTGTGCATTTCGGGATGTCGGCTTGACAAAGTTCGCGAATATACTTACAATGAGAAAGCACCCCACCCCCGGGGGGTGTAGTACAAAGGAGGGGTTTGATGAAACAGAAATTCAACGTGACCGGCATGACCTGCTCGGCCTGCTCGATCCACGTGGAAAAGGCGGTGAACGCGCTGGACGGCGTGCGCTCCGCTGCGGTCAATCTGATGGCGGGCAGTATGCTGGTGGAATACGATGGAGACAAGCTGACGCCACAGGACATCATCAACGCGGTGTCACGGGCGGGCTACGGCGCGTCCCTGCCGGAAAAAAAGCAGAAAAAGGCCCGCCCGGAGGGGAAGGCGGCCGACCCCGTTGGGTCAGAGCTGGCGGAGATGAAACGCCGGCTCGTCTGGTCGGCGGTGTTTCTGTTTCCGCTGTTTTACATCACCATGGGGCATATGCTGGGCGCTCCGCTGCCGGGGTTTTTGTCCGGGACGGAAAACGCGGTGGCTTACGCACTGACCCAGCTGCTGCTTACTCTGCCCATCATGTACATCAACGATAAGTATTATAAGGTAGGGTTCAAAACCCTGCTGCACGGTGCGCCCAACATGGACTCACTCATTGCGGTGGGTTCCTTTGCCGCGGTGGTCTACGGTCTGTTTTCCATCTACCGGATGGCTTACGGGCTGGGGCAGGGGGACGTGGAGCAGGTGATGTGCTACCACATGGACTTGTACTTTGAGTCCGCGGGCATGATCCTCACTCTGATCACCCTGGGTAAGTTCCTTGAGACCCGTTCCAAGGGCAAGACATCTCAGGCCATCACCCGGCTGATGGATCTCTCCCCCAAGACTGCCCGCGTGCAGCGGGAGGAGGGGGAAGTGGAGCTTCCGGTGGACGAGGTGCGCGTGGGTGACCGGGTGGTGGTGCGTCCCGGACAGGCCATCCCGGTAGACGGTGTCCTCGTGGAGGGCAGTTCCGCCGTGGACGAGTCCGCGCTGACCGGCGAGTCTTTGCCGGTGGATAAAACCGTGGGTGACCGGGTGGCCGCCGCTTCCATCAACAAGTCCGGCACCTTTGTTTTCCAGGCGCTTCGGGTGGGGGAGGACACCACCCTTGCCCAGATGATCC
This sequence comes from Oscillospiraceae bacterium, assembly GCA_017631545.1. GTDB lineage: Bacteria > Bacillota > Clostridia > Oscillospirales > Oscillospiraceae > Lawsonibacter. The sequence goes on along the minus strand of JAGBTC010000115.1, from coordinate 1,127 downwards.
GGCTGGTGGAGGAGGCTGCCTCTTCCAAAGCGCCCATCGCCAAGTTGGCTGACCGGGTGGCCGGAGTATTCGTCCCTGTGGTCATAGGCATTGCCGCACTCACCGTCCTTGTGTGGCTGGTTGTCACCGGCTGGAATGTGAGCGCTGCGCTGACCGCCGGCATCGCCGTGCTGGTCATCTCCTGCCCCTGCGCCCTTGGACTTGCCACCCCGGTGGCCATCATGGTTGCTACGGGCAAGGGTGCGGAAAACGGGATCCTTGTGAAATCGGCCGAGGGGCTGGAGCTTCTGCGCGGGGTGGATACCGTGGTGCTGGACAAAACGGGCACGCTCACCCAGGGCAAGCCCATGGTCACTGATATTTTGTGCGCGGCGGATATGACCGGCGATGTGCTGCTCAATCTGGCCGCCTGTCTGGAGCGCACCTCCGAGCATCCGCTGGCCGCCGCCATTCTGGAGGCCGCCGAACAGCGCCAGCTCAAGCCGGTGGCGGTGGAGCAGTTCCAAGCCGTCCACGGCCGGGGTGTGACCGCGGTGCTGGGCGGACGGCGCTATGCCGGCGGCAACCGGGCCATGATGGACGAGCTGGGCGTGGATGCCACCGCCTTTGAAGAGCAGGCCAAGCAGCTGTCCGAGCAGGGGAAAACGCCTTTGTTTTTCGCAAATGAGAACCGTGTGCTGGGGCTCATCGCCGTAGCCGATACCCTCAAGCCCACCAGTGTGCAGGCGGTGCAGGCCTTCCGGGAATTGGGGCTGGAAGTGATCATGCTCACCGGGGACAACCGCCGCACTGCCGCCGCCATCGGCGCGCAGCTGGGGGTGGATCGGGTGCTGGCTGAGGTGCTGCCCCAGGACAAGGAGCAGACCGTGCGAAAGCTGCAGGAGCAGGGCGGCCGGGTGGCCATGATCGGGGACGGCGTCAACGACGCGCCCGCCCTTGCCCGGGCGGATGTGGGTCTGGCCATCGGAGCAGGTACGGATGTGGCGATTGAAAGCGCGGATATTGTGCTTATGAAGTCCGACCTGCTGGACGCGGCGGCGGCGATAGAGCTGTCCCGAGCCACCATCCGTAATGTCAAGCAGAATCTGTTCTGGGCCTTTTTCTACAACTGCATCGGTATTCCGCTG
>JAGBTC010000009.1 GCA_017631545.1 Oscillospiraceae bacterium | reverse complement strand
GAGATGTTCTATGGTTTGGTGGGGTGATTAACATGCGCTACGACCAGATGAAATTCGAAACCATTCGCAATCTTCGCATTGACAGAGGATACACACAGGTGCAAATTGCGGAAATTCTGAATGTGAAGCAAAACACCTATTCGCAGTACGAGATTGGAACGCTTAACTATCCCATCGATGTTTTGATGAAGCTGGCCGATTTCTACGGCGTGAGCGTGGACTATCTGCTGGGGCGCACCGATGTGCAGACCCCCTATCCAAAGAAGAAATAGGGGTGTGAATAACAACCGCCCCCAATAATACGCGCAGGCTTCTTTGTAGGGGCGGCCCTCCGTGGCCGCCCGAAAAGCTCCCTCATCAGAGGGAGCCTTGGATACTACCCGATAAAAAACAAACAGCGGCGGCTTCCCTCGGGAACCCGCCGCTGTTCGTTTATTAAGTTCAGCCCTTTTTCTTGGACGCCTCGCGCATACGGGCGGAGTGATCCAGCAGCCGCTTACGCAGACGCAGGTTTTCGGGGGTGCACTCCAGCAGCTCGTCGTCGGCCAGGAATTCCAGGCACTGCTCCAGACTCATCTGCCGGGGGGTGACCAGCCGCAGGGCCTCGTCCGAGCCGGAGGCGCGCATATTGGTCAGCTGCTTTTTCTTGCACACATTGACCGAAATATCCTCCTGCTTGGGGGACACGCCCACGATCATGCCGGCGTAAACGGGCGTGCCTGCCCCGATGAACAAGGCGCCGCGCTCCTGGGCGTTGAACAGGCCGTAGGTGACGGCCTCACCCGTTTCAAAGGCCACCAGCGAGCCGGTGCCCCGGCGCTGGATCTCGCCCTTGAGGGGGGCGTACTCCTCAAAGACGCTGGCCATGATGCCCTCGCCCTTGGTGTCGGTCAAAAATTCGTTGCGATAGCCGAACAGGCCACGAGAGGGGACGAGGAACTGAGCCTTCATGCGCTCGCCCACGGGGGTCATGTCCAGCAGGTCGCCCTTGCGGGAGCCGATCTTCTCGATGACCGAGCCGATGCAGTCGGCCGGCACATCCACCACCAGCCGCTCGATGGGCTCGCACTGGACGCCGTCAATTTCCTTATACAGCACGCGGGGAGGAGACACCTGCAGCTCGTAACCCTCGCGGCGCATGGTCTCGATGAGGATGGACAGGGACATCTCGCCTCTTCCGGCCACATTGAAGGCCTCGGTATTGTCCGTATCGCTCACGCGCAGGGACACATCCTTCATGGTCTCCCGGTACAACCGCTCACGCAGCTGACGGGAGGTGACGAACTTGCCCTCCCGACCGGCGAAGGGGGAATCGTTGACGGAGAAGGTCATCTCGATGGTGGGGGCGGAGATCTGGACAAATTCAATGGGCTCCACATTGGTGGGCACGCAGATAGTGTCGCCAATGGTGATCTCGCCGATGCCGGACATGGCGATGATGTTGCCGGCGGTGGCCTCGGTCACAGGGACTTTGGCAAGGCCGTCGTACTGGTAAAGCGCGGTGGCCTTGGCCTTTTTGGGGGCTTCGCCGCTCTGGTGGTAGTTGCACACGGCGATCTCCTGATTCTGCTTCACCGTGCCCCGTTCGATGCGGCCGATGGCGATACGGCCCACAAAGTCGTTGTAGTCGATGGCGGACACCAGCATCTGGAAGGGGGCGTCCGCATCCGCCTCGGGGGCAGGGATATAGTCCACAATGGTGTCAAACAGGGGCTTGAGATCGGTGCCGGGCACATCGGGAGAATAGGAGGCCGTGCCCTGCCGGCCGGAGCAGAACAGGGTGGGCGACTCAAACTGCTCGTCGGTGGCGTTCAGATCCAGCAGCAGCTCCAGCACCTCGTCCATGACCTCGTGGATGCGCTGGTCGGGGCGGTCGATCTTGTTGACCACCACGATGACCTTGTGACCCAGCTCCAGCGCCTTGGACAGCACGAACCGGGTCTGGGGCATGGGGCCTTCGGCGGCGTCCACCAGCAAAATGACGCCGTTGACCATCTTCAGGATACGCTCCACCTCGCCGCCGAAGTCGGCGTGGCCGGGGGTGTCCACGATGTTGATCTTCACATCGCCGTACTGCACGGCGGTGTTCTTGGCGGTGATGGTGATGCCGCGCTCACGCTCCAGATCGTTGGAGTCCATGACGCGCTCTTCCACCGCCTGATTGTCGCGGTACACGCCCGACTGCTTCAAAAGCCCGTCCACCAGCGTGGTCTTGCCATGGTCAACATGGGCGATGATGGCGACATTTCTCAGTTTTTCATTTCTCATAGGTAACACGACCTTATATCAAAAGTAACGAAATATTATACTGCTGTTTTCTCAAAAACGCAATCCCTGCCGGGAAGAAATCATCGCTCCTGCTGACTCAGCCACACCATCAGCACGCTGATGTCCGCCGGGGACACCCCGGAGATACGGCTGGCCTGTCCCAGATCCAGCGGACGCACCTTGTCCAGCTTCTGCCGCGCCTCCAGCCGCAGGCCGGCGATGGACAGGTAGTCTGCGTCCGGGGGCAGGGGTCGGCTTTCCAACTTTTTCATCTCGGCCACCTGCCGCAGCTGGCGGTCGATGTAGCCCTGATACTTGGTGTCGATCTCCACCGCCTCCGTCACCGCGGCAGGCAGCTGGGGTCGGTCGGGGTCAAAGGGGGCGAGGTCGGCGTAGGTGACACTGGGGCGGCGCAGCAGGTCGGCAAGGCGCGCGCCGCTGGGGGCGTCGCTCTCCCCCCGTTGGGAAAGGAATGCGGATAGCTCCTGTGACGGGGCGACCCCCGTATGCTCCAGCCGCTTCTGTTCCCGGGTGACTGCGGCGTATTTTTCCTCCACGGCGGCCTGCTGCTCATCGCTGACCAGACCCAGCGCGTGACCCAGCGCGGACAGCCGCCGGTCGGCGTTGTCCTGCCGGTGGAGCAGGCGGTATTCCGTGCGTGAGGTCATCATGCGATAAGGCTCGTTGGTGCCCTTGGTCACCAGATCGTCAATGAGTACGCCGATGTAGCCCTGATCCCGGTGGATGATAAAGGGGTCTTTCCCCTGCAGCTTGCAGGCGGCGTTCACCCCGGCCACAAAGCCCTGCACCGCCGCCTCCTCATAACCGGAGGAACCGTTGAACTGTCCGGCACCGTACAGCCCGGGGACAGTCTTGCTCTCCAGCGTGGGATACAGCGCGGTGGGGTCGACGCAGTCGTACTCAATGGCGTAGGCGCAGCGGGTCATCTCCGCCTGCTCCAGACCGGGGATGGTGTGGAGCATCTGCACCTGCACCTCTTCCGGAAGGGAGGAGGAAAAGCCCTGAATATACAGCTCCTGCGTGTCCAGACCCATAGGCTCGATGAACAGCAGGTGGCGTTCCTTGTCGGCAAAGCGCACCACCTTGTCCTCAATGGAGGGGCAGTACCGGGGGCCCACCCCCTCGATGACCCCGGAGAACAACGGGGAGCGGTGCAGATTTTCCCGAATGACGGCGTGGGTGGCAGGGGTGGTGGCGGTCAGCCAGCACACCGCCCGGTTTTCCGGGGGCTGCGCCGTAGAGAAGGAGAAGGGCAGCGCATCCGCGTCCCCCTCCTGCACCTCCAGCTTGGAAAAGTCCACGCTGCGCGCGTTGACCCGGGGTGGCGTGCCCGTTTTGAACCGGCGCATGGGAAGCCCCACCCCCTTGAGGCAGTCGGTCAGGGGCAACGCGGCGGCCAGTCCGTCCGGGCCGGAGTCGCGCACGCACTCACCCACGATGGTGCGTCCGCCCAGATGGGTACCTGAAGCGATGACCACCGCGCCCACGGCGTAGATGGCTCCTGTGTGGGTGACCACGCCGGACACCCGTCCGTCGGTGGTGAGGATGTCCACCACCTCCGCCTGCTTGACCCACAGGTTTTCCTGCTGTTCCAGGTTGTACTTCATCACCTTCTGGTATTCCCGCCGGTCGGCCTGGGCGCGCAGCGACCACACCGCCGGGCCCTTGCCCCGGTTGAGCATACGGTACTGGATGCAGGCCTTGTCTGCGGCCTTTCCCATCTCTCCGCCCAGCGCGTCCAGCTCGCGCACCAGATGCCCCTTGCCCGTGCCGCCGATGGCCGGGTTGCAGGGCATATTGCCCACCGCGTCCAGATTGACGGTGAAACACACCGTACGCATACCCAGCCGCGCGGCGGCCAGCGCGGCCTCAATGCCTGCGTGACCGGCTCCGATGACGGCGATATCAAATTGTCCAGCGTCATAACGAGTCATACATCTTTATCCTCTGCACGCTTGATTGTTTTCCACGGTATTGTACCACAACCGACCCCCGGCGGCAAGGGGGGCGAATTGGGACAAAAAGCCGCAGCAAGGCGGACGCCTGCTGCGGCTTTTTTTACATTTAGCTGTCCAGCTGCTCGGCCAGCTGCTCGATGGGGGCGCTGAACATCCCCTCCACCAGTCCGCTGTCGCAGGCCAGCGCCATGGCAGAGTCGATGGGCAGACGGGCCAGAACGGGCAGGCCCAGCTGCTCCGCCGTCTCGTCCAGATGGCTCTTGCCGAAGACGGCGTGCTGCTTGCCGCAGTCGGGGCACTGGAAGTAGCTGTAGTTCTCCACCAGACCCAGCACGGGCACATTCATCATCTTGGCCATGTTCACCGCCTTGGCCACGATCATGCCCACCAACTCCTGGGGAGAGGTGACCACGATGATGCCGTCCACAGGCAGGGACTGGAACACGGTCAGGGGCACATCACCCGTTCCGGGAGGCATATCCACAAACAGGTAGTCCACATCACCCCACACGGTTTCGCTCCAGAACTGGGTGACCACGCCGGCGATGACCGGGCCGCGCCAGATGACGGGGTCGGTCTCGTTTTCCGTGAGCAGGTTGATGGACACCACCTGAATGCCCGTTTCCGTCTGGGCCGGAATGATGCCGTCCTCGGTGCCGTCCAGCCGCCCACGCAAACCAAAGGCCTTGGGGATGGAGGGGCCGGTGATGTCCGCGTCCAGCACGCCCACCGACTTGCCCCGGCGGTTCATGGCCGCCGCCAGCGAGGCGGTGACGGTGCTTTTACCCACGCCGCCCTTGCCGCTGACCACAGCGATGACCTTTTTCACATTGGACTTGGGGTT
>JAGBTC010000114.1 GCA_017631545.1 Oscillospiraceae bacterium | reverse complement strand
GACACGGTGGTACGGGCCGCCGACAACATCACGCTGTCCATTGACGAAGGCGAGTTCGTTGCCATCGTCGGAAAATCCGGCTCAGGCAAATCCACCTGCATGAACATCATCGGCTGTCTGGATGTCCCCACCAGCGGCCAGTACCTGCTGGCCGGCGAGGATGTGGGACAAATGAGCCGGGACGCCCTTGCTCAGTTCCGTAACCAGAAGCTGGGCTTTATCTTCCAGCAGTACAACCTGCTGCCCAAGCTGTCCGTGCTGGACAATGTTGCCGTACCGCTGATGTACGCAGGCAAATCCCGCCGGGCACGACGGGAGATCGCCGCCCAGGCGCTGGAACGCGTGGGGCTGCGCGATAAGCTGAAAAACCTGCCCAACCAGCTGTCCGGCGGTCAGCAGCAGCGTGTGTCCATTGCCCGTGCGCTGGCCAACAACCCCAGCGTGATCCTGGCCGACGAGCCAACGGGCGCGCTGGACTCGCGCACGGGACGGGAAGTGCTGGATATTCTGCGCTCCCTGCACGACGCGGGCAACACCGTGGTGCTGATCACCCACGACAACTCCATCGCCGCCACCGCCGAACGGGTGATCCGCCTGGAGGACGGCAAGGTGGTCTTTGACGGCCGGGCAGACGATCCTGCCTCCGGCGTGCGGAAAGACGAGGTGACCGGACAATGAAGCTGACGGAAAGTTTTCGCCTTGCCTTGCAGAATATCCGCGCCTCCAAGGCTCGCTCCTTTCTGACTATGCTGGGCATTATCATCGGCATTTCCGCCGTGATGGTCATTATCGGTATCGGCAGCGGCATGGAAAATTATATGCGCTCCATGTTTCAGGATCTGGGCACCAACACCCTGACTGTAACGATGACCGGCACCGGCTCGTCCCGTCAGGTGACGGTGGACGATATGTATGAGATCATCGGGAAGCATCCCACCTTCTTCTCCACCCTGTCCCCCACAGTGTCCATGCGCGCCAGCGCCAAGGTGGGCAGCGAAACGCTGTCCGCCTCCACCCTCTCCGGTGTGGGCGAGGACTATTTTGCCATCAAGGGTTACCAGCTGGAACAGGGACGCGGCCTGAGCTATGTGGACATGGCAAACCGCACCCGGGTGTGCATTGTAGGCAGCTATATTGACCATGTGTGGTTCTCCGGTCAGTCCGTGGGACAGACCCTTCGCATCGGCGGTGACAAATTCACCATCATCGGTGTCATGGAGCAGCAGGAGGACGAGATGGATGAGGGCGGCACCGATGATGTGATCTTCCTCCCCTACTCCACCGCGGCCCGCCTGAGCGGTCAGGGTACACCCTCCAGCTATACCGTGCTGCTGACGGACGAAAAACTGACCAGTGTCGCCAGCAATGTGCTGGAGCAGGCGCTGTACGAGCGCCTGCGCTCGGACAATGCGTACCGGGTAAGCAGTATGTCCACGGTGCTTGACATGATGACCGAAATGATCAATGTGGTCATCACTGTGCTGGCCGTGATCGCCGGAATTTCGCTGGTGGTAGGCGGTGTGGGCATCATGAATATCATGCTGGTGTCTGTCACCGAGCGCACCCGGGAAATCGGCATCCGCAAAGCGCTGGGTGCCAAGGAGCGCTATATCCTGACCCAGTTCGTGATCGAAGCGGCGGTCATCAGCGCCATCGGCGGAGCCATCGGCATCGCCATGGGCTTTGGCCTTTCCTCCATCGCCACCGTACTTATCTCTTCCATGCTGGAAGTGGAAATGGCGGTCACGCCTACCATCCAGTCCATTTCCGTGGCCTTTGGCGGTTCTGCCGCCATCGGCATTGTGTTCGGTTATCTGCCTGCACGAAAGGCCGCTCTGCTCAACCCCATCGACGCACTGCGTTACGACTAACGGAGGTTGTTTCATGAAAACAAAAATTCTTTCCCTGCTGCTGTGCGCCTGTCTGCTGTGCAGCACGCTTGCCCTCCCCACCCCGGCCGCCTTTACCGACATCGCCGACCCGGCCACCGCGCTGGCCGCCAATGTGCTGTCCGGCATGGGTCTGGTGGGCGGCGTGGGCGAAGGACGCTACTCCCCTGACACAGGACTTACCCGCGCGCAGTTCTGCGTGCTGATGATCCACACGCTGGACAAAAAGGAGCTGGTCAACACCTGCGCCCATAAGACCCTGTTCACCGATGTGACGCCCGGCAGCTGGTATTCAGGTTATGTAAACCTGTCCTACGAGCAGGGGCTGCTGGCCGGCTACGGAAACGGCACCTTTGGCCCGGATGACCCGGTCACCTATGGGCAGGCCGCCACCCTTCTGCTGCGTATACTTGGCTATACCTCTCAGGATGTGGGCAAAATCTGGCCGATAGATTATGTCAACTACGCCCACGCGCTGGAGCTGGACGAGGGTCTGTCCCTGTCCGCCAACGATCGACTCACCCGGGCACAGGCAACGCTCCTCCTTTATAATACACTGCGTACTGAGCCAAAGGGCGGCCAGAATGCGTTTTATATGACCTTTGGTGAAACAGCCGCCGTCCAGCCTGCCATTGTGCTGGACACGAACGCGACCAACGGCACGGCACAAAACCAGCTGATGGTTTGCTCTGTCGGCGCCACCGGCACTGTGATCGAGTACTTCAGCCAGAAAAATCAGATCTCCACGGCCCTGACGGGATACGAGGGTGAGCTGCTGCTCAGCCGCGCAGGCAAGGTGCTGGGTTTCATGCCCTCAGGCAACGCGATGCGCGATGTGGTCATCGCCTCGGCCAAGGTGTCCGGCATTACGGACAGCTCCGGTGTGACCCACCGTATCTCCGGCAGCGCTGTCACCATTCTGGGCGATGAGCTTTACACCTGGAATGACACCGGCTACCTGCAGATCAATGCCCAACGGGGGCGGACCGCGCGGCTGTACTATGACGACAACGGCTCGGTGCGCTATGTCTATCTGTTCACCGGTTATGCTCAGGCGGACACCCGGGCAATGGTGGCACAGACGGACAGCGCCGCAAGCGAGCTGCTGCGCGCCCTGAATGTCAGCGCCCCCTACTCCATCACCAAAAACGGTGCAGCGGCGCAGGCAGACGATATTGCCCGTTATGACACAGCTTATTTCGACAAGACCTCCCGCACCCTTTGCGTATCCGACTATCAGCTTACGGGCTTTATTCAGGCCGCCTCTCCCTCTCTGGACGGGGCGCAGACCGTCACCGTTTCCGGCTGCACCGTACCGGTGCTGGAGTCCGCGTGGGACAGCCTGAGCCGCTATAAGCTGGGCAACCGGGTGACCCTGCTGCTCACCGATGACCTGCAGGTGGCCTACGCTACCAACGATCACGCCGTGGAGCGCCCCATCGTAGGCGTGCTGAACACGGACGGCACGGCGGTCACCCTTTGCCCCAGTAGGCTGGTCATCCGCCACGACAAGATGGATGGCAACGAGCGGCTGCGTGGACAGCTGGTGCAGGTCACACCGACCGAGGACACCCTGTTCTGCCATGCCTACTCCGGGACGGCCTCCGGGCGGCTGGATCTGAAGGCAGGCACACTGGGCGGCTACTCCCTCGCCCCCTCCGTTCAGGTTTATGACACCGCCCAGAACAGCTGGTTGTACAGTCTGGACGGCCGGCAAGGGGTGCCCTCCACCGATTTTGACGAGCTGTTCTGGACCGACACCCTCGCCCCATCTTCCATTAAACGCGTTCATCTCAACTCCGCCGGGCAGGTGGATGTGCTGGTACTCAACGATGTGACGGGCAACTGCTATCAGTACGGCAGTCTGCGCCGACACACGGGCACAGACGGCATCTTGCTGTCCACTTCCCCACGCCCTGTTTACGGCAATGCCGCCACGCTGACCAACGCAGGCGGAACCTCCCAGCGTTTTCTGTTCGCCTACGATACCCCCACCTACGACCGCTTTCACGGCGTAGCGGTTCACAATGACACCTCCGGCCAGCAGCAGGCCGCCGCCTACTGCCTGCTGCACGAACGCGACGGACTGGACGCAAGCAGCTTTTTCCAGGCCAACGAGGAGTGGTTCGTCACCGTTGACGGCACGCGCGTTCCGGTCAGCACGCAGGTGCAGGTCTACTTCACCGCCACCCAGCGCTGGCTCAGTGGCCACGAAGGGATGCGCGCCGCGGTGGCCTCGGGTCAGCCGCTGAGCGTGTGGTACGACAAGACGCTCTCCTCCGGCGGTCAGGTACGCGTGCTGAGCGTGAATCAGTCTTAAGCAAAACGGCAGTTCTTATGGAACTGCCGTTTTCTTTTTTGCGCCGTCTTGCCACTATGCAGGCGTTCAGGAACAACATTTTCTCCTGGGAAGGCGCTGTTTGCGTTTGCTTAACGAACATTCCTATAGTAAAAGCGTAAAAGTATATATACAAGACCCCCCATTATCTGCTATAATGTACAATGTCAGGGTGGAGATTGCGCTCTGCCCATGTACCAATTCTACCAAGGAGGCGATCCTACATGAAACATCCCTTCCGCAAAGCAGTGGCTTTGGTGCTGTGTGTTTTACTCACCGCCGCGCTGCTGCCCGCCGCCTCGGCCACACAGGTCACCGAGGCACAGCTGCGCTCCGCCGTTGTGGCACAGGCGCAGTCCATCGCCACCGTCCCCTGGACGACGGACAGTCGTGTTGCCAAAGCCGATGTCATTGACGACCGGCTTGCCGCTTTCCACGCCGGCGGTATCCTCCCCACCACTTACTTCGAGTATAAGCGCCTGCACTTCCCCATTCGCGGCGTGATGGTGGAGAGCAACCCCGGCACGCTGGAGCAGTTTACTGCCCAGTTTAACCCCACCGTAACCAAGGTGGAGGGCTTCTCCCATATGACCCCCCAGGCCCGCTATGTGGGTATGGACGCGAACTCCTTCCTTGCCGATGTGGTCGGCCGCGTCTCTCCCGTGCAGTTCACCAGCCTGAAGCAGGCTCTGACCGATCCTGCTCTGGAGGCTCTGCTGCCCGGACTGAACCTGTCCGCTGCCAGCTCCGCCAGCGCGCTGGGAAGCGTCGGCCTGAGCAGTGCAAGCCAGGCTTACGCCAAGCTCGATGCCGGCGACCTGCTGCTGGCATGGGACGACAACTCCAAGACCGGTGAGGGCGGTCAGCCCCGCATCCACACCATGGTGGTGCAGTCGGTGGATGCCGCCAACGAAAAGGTGACGGTCATCTACCCCACCTACGCGCTTTTGAAGTGGCATCTGGTGTGTGACAAGTGTGGCACCACGGATGTCGCCGGCCCCACCTCCTCCGCTCTGCCCGACCATGTCAACTCCGTGAGCTATTCTTTTGGCTCCTTCAAAAAACATTCGGACACTTACCCCACCGCCACCTGCGACGGCACCTGGACGCCCATTCACGCCACCAGCTGGGTCACTGAAACGGTGTCCTTCTCCGCTCTGTTTGACGCGGGCGTGCCTTACGGCAGCGTCGGCTACCTGCCCTACACGCTGGATGTGTACTCCAAGCCCATTGCGCCCGAGGCCACGCTGACCACCTCCGTCATCCCCGAAATGCTGGCCGCCGGCTTCGAGGGCACCATTACCAGCAACTACCGCGTCTCCAACGTTGAGGCCGTGCTGACCAGCGGCAGCTCTACCCAGAGTTTCTGGTACGCCCCCACGATGAACGGACAAACGGCAGAGTACCATGACCCCGCCCTGACCGAGGCTTTGATGTCGTGCGATGCTGGCGACTATAACCTGTCCATCACCCTGCACTTCGGCCCCACCAATCAGGAGGCCAACCCCTTCCAGCCGATCAAGGTCTATTCTCAGGATTTCAGCCTCGCTCCCTCCTCCTTCCGCCTGTCTGCGGACAAGGAACAGGCTCAGCAGGGCGAGAGCTTTACCCTGTCGCTGAAGCCGCACGAATCCGGCTTTACCGGTGTGAGCGCGTTCATCAGCTGCGACACCTCCGTCTACACCTTTGACGCTGCCGCCTCTATGGCCATCAGCCCCTACACCACCTTTACCCAGCAGGCCGACGGCACCGTCAACGCCCAGTACTACGGCCCGGCAGTAGAAGCCGGCGGCACCGTGGCAAACCTGGTCTTTGCCCCTGTGCGAAACGGCAGCTGGGGTAAGACCACGAATCTGCCTCCCTTTATCGTCTCCCGCATCTTCGCCTCCACCAAGGAAGG
>JAGBTC010000113.1 GCA_017631545.1 Oscillospiraceae bacterium | reverse complement strand
CCGGCTGCACGCAGGAAAAGCCCGAGCGCAGCCGCTCCACATAGTCCTCCCACCCCGGCCCGAACACCTCCATGGATTTGTTGCTGTTCAGGGACAGGTGGGTGTCTCCGATGGCGTACAGTGCCATATCAGTCCAGCATCTCCAGAACCATGTCCACCATCTTCTCCTTCTCCACAAAACGGTCGAAGCGGACAGACTTATTCTTCAGGCCGGCCAACGGCGCAGGTGCGGCAAGACCGGTGACATCGGTCAGCTGGTCCAGCACATCCAGCCCCTCGGCGATCTGCTGCTGACCCAGCGCACCCAGCACATTGTCACAGAACTTAAAGGGGCTGGCGGTAGACACCACCAGAGCAGGGGTGTCATCGCCCGTGGCGGCACGGTACTGCGCCAGCACATCAAAGGCTACCGCGGTGTGAGGATCGATCAGGTAGCCGTACTTGTCGTACACCTGAGCGATGACGCGCTGGGTGTTGGCGTCATCACAGCAGCCGGCGGCAAAATGCTCCCCAATGGCGGCCTTGACCTCGTCGCTGACCTGATAGCGTCCGGTGGCGGCCAGCTGCTCCATGTAGCCGCGCACCTGCTCGTCGCTCTTGGTAATGGCAAAGAGCAGGCGTTCCAGATTGCTGGAGATGAGAATGTCCATGGAGGGGGACATGGTGTTATGGAAGGCGCGGTTGCGGTCGTACACGCCGGTGGTAAGGAATTCGGTGAGTACATTGTTGCTGTTGGACGCACAGATCAGCTTGCCCAGGGGCAAGCCCATCTCCTTGGCGTAGTAGGCGGCGAGGATGTTGCCGAAGTTGCCCGTGGGCACGCACACATTCAGCTTTTCTCCCTCTTCCAGCTTTCCGTCGCGCATCATATCGCAGTAGGCGGAGATGTAGTACACGATCTGGGGCAGCACGCGTCCCCAGTTGATGGAGTTGGCCGAGGACAGGAAATAGCCACGCTGAGCCAGCTGCTCGCGCAGCCCCTCGTCGGAGAAGAGCCGCTTGACGCCGGTCTGGGCATCGTCAAAGTTGCCCACGACCGAGCATACGCCCACATTCTCCCCTTCCTGGGTACTCATCTGCAGCTGCTGGATGGCGGACACGCCGTCCTTGGGGTAAAACACGAGGATACGGGTGCGCTCCACATCCTTGAAGCCCTCCAACGCGCCCTTTCCGGTGTCACCGGAGGTGGCCACCAGAATACACACGGTCTTGTCCTCTTCCGTTTTGGCCAGGGAGGCCGTCAGCAGATGGGGCAGCATCTGCAGCGCCATGTCCTTAAAGGCGCAGGTGGGGCCATGCCAAAGCTCCAGGCAGTGCAGGCCATCCTCCAGCGTGTGAACGGGGGCAACCTGCGGGGTGTCAAACTTGTCCGGGCCGTAGGCACGCTCGGCAAACTTGGCCAGCTCCACAGAGGAAAAACCGTCCAGAAACAGGCTCATTACATACACCGCACGCTGCTGATAAGACATCTCGCACAGTTTGGGCAGCGCGTATTTGGACAGCTTGGGCAAAAAGGCCGGGGTCAACAGACCGCCGTCCCGGGACAGACCCTGGGCGATGGCCTGCGCCGGGGTGAGACCGACCTTAACATTTCTTGTACTTATGTATCGCATACTTCTCTCACGATCCTCATCAAATTATTGTAGAAGATATCCCGAACCAGCGACTCGGGGTAGTTGCGGCGAAGCAGCTCCTCCCACAGAATGCGCCAATCGGCAATGTCCTTAAAGCCGCCCACCAGCGGATCAGCACCATCCCAGTCGCCGCCCAGAGCAACGGTTCCTTCTCCGCCCAGCTCCAGTATATGCTCCACATGAGCGACCAAAGTGGTCACATCGGTGGGCTTGGTGCCCACAAAGGCCTCATACAGATTCAGGCCGATAACACCACGACTTTGGATAACGGCAGTGATTTGTTCATCGGTCAGGTTGCGTTTGCTGGGATGTACCGCACGGGCATTGGAATGGCTGGCAAAGATCGGCCCGGGTGCTTTTTCAACAATGTCCCAGAAGGTGGGATCGGAGGGATGGGACACATCCACCAGCATACCCAGCTCCCGCATCCGCCGTACAAAGGCCAGTCCCTGTGCGCTCAGCCCCTGATCCGAACAATCGGAATTGGTGCCGGACAGGGCGTTGGCGTTGTTCCAGGTAAGGTTCACCGCGCGAACGCCCATTTCATAGGCCTGCTCCAGTCGATCCACACTGCATTCCAGCAGTTCTGCGCCCTCCACGGACAGGAAGGCCGCCAGCTTTCCTTCCCGGGCCGCCTGCTCGGCCTGTGCGGCGGTGGTGCAGTGGGCAACGCGGTCGGGGAAAAGTTCCATCTGCTGGAAAAACAGCTCCATCTGCGCCTGAAAGCGATCCCACATAGGAGGCCCCTGACGCTTGGCGTTGCTGTACACGGCAAAGAACTGGGCGCAGGGCGAAAAGGCCTTCATACGCTCCAAATCCACCTTTCCGGGGCTGCACGCCAGACTGTAGGAGGGGCGATGCAGCCAGCTCAGGGTATCGCAGTGCGCGTCAAACATCGGAATCATATCAAAACACTCCTTTACTTCATGTTTCTATTCAAATGCATTTTCCAGCAAAACGATCTCAGGTCTTGCTGTATTCATTCCTTGGGGGGCGTAGATCTCCACCACATCAAACCGGGGCTGAAGATCGGAAGAATACTCGGCAAGGTACAGCTGCGCGCTGGTACGCAAGCGCTGCTGCTTGCGCCGGTCAACAAATTCTCTGGCTTGGGCAAAGCGGTCGTCCCGGCGCAGCTTAACCTCTACAAAGCAGATGTAGTTGCCTTTGGTCGCGATCAGGTCGATCTCGCCAAAGCGGCACTGCCACCCTGCCTCCAGCAGCTTAAAGCCGCGCCGGCGCAGGAATTGTGCCGCCTGCTCCTCACCCCAGCGGCCCAGCAGCCGCCGCTCTCCCCCGCTCACAGGTTTTTCAGGAAGCTGCGGCGGTGAATGGGGCTGATGCCGTGCTGGCGCAGCATATCGTAGTGCAGTTTGGTCCCGTAGCCCTTGTGCTGCTCAAAGCAGTACTGGGGATATTCCCTGGCCGTCTCCACCATCCAGCGGTCACGGCTGACCTTGGCCAGCACCGAGGCCGCGGCAATACTGGCCGAGCGGCTGTCCCCCTTGACGATCCGTTCGTGGGGGGTCGTGATGCGTGCGGTGCGCCCCGTGTCCCGGTTGCCATCGATCAGCGCCATCTCCGGCTGAACGGCCAGCGCGTTTATGGCAAGCTGCATGGCCTTCATGCGGGCGCTGAGAATGTCCGTGGCGTCGATCTCCTGTGCGTCCACCGACGCAACCGCCCACGCCACCGCCTGCTCTTTGATAATAGGAAACAGCTGCTCACGCTTTTTCTCCGTCAGCTTTTTGGAGTCGTTCAGCCCCGGAATGTCCACCCCGAAGGGCAAAATCACGGCGGCGGCGTACACCGGCCCGGCCAGCGGCCCGGCGCCTGCCTCGTCACAGCCGCACACGGCATACATGCCCATGGCGCGGTACTTATCTTCAAATT
>JAGBTC010000112.1 GCA_017631545.1 Oscillospiraceae bacterium | reverse complement strand
CTTCGGTGTAGCCGAGGATGCCCTTAAGTTCGCCTTCGGAGGCGGCCTTCATGGCGGCGCAGATCTCTTCGTACTTGGCGGGCTTGGCCAGGTTGACGGTCAGGTCAACAACGGACACGTCCAGAGTGGGAACACGCATGGACATACCGGTCAGCTTGCCGTTCAGCTCGGGGATAACCTTGCCCACAGCCTTTGCAGCACCGGTGGAGGAGGGGATGATGTTGCCGGTAGCGGCGCGGCCGCCGCGCCAATCCTTCAGGGAAGGACCGTCCACGGTCTTCTGGGTGGCGGTGACGGAGTGCACGGTGGTCATCAGACCCTCGGTGATGCCCCAGTTATCGTTCAGGACCTTGGCGATGGGAGCCAGGCAGTTGGTGGTGCAGGAAGCGTTGGACACGAAGTTCATGTCGGTAGTGTACTTATCCAGGTTGACGCCGCACACGAACATGGGGGTGTCGTCCTTGGAGGGGGCGGACATGATGACCTTCTTGGCGCCGGCGTCCAGGTGACCCTGAGCCTTCTCCTTGGTCAGGAACAGGCCGGTGGACTCCACCACATACTCCGCGCCCAGCTTGGCCCAGGGCAGGTCGGCAGGATTGCGCTCGGCGGAGACGGGGATCTCCTTGCCGTTGACCACGATGGCGGTCTCGGTGGAGCCGATCTCAGCCTGGCACTTGCCGTGCATGGTGTCGTACTTGAGCATATAGGCCAGGTACTCCGCGGGGCACAGGTCGTTGATGCCCACGATCTCGATCTCGGGGTGGTTCAGGCTGGCGCGGAAGACCATGCGGCCGATGCGGCCAAAGCCGTTAATAGCAACTTTAATACCCATGTTGATTTTCTCCTTCATATACAATTAAATTTTAAGGATTGATACAAATACATCATTATTATATCCAGAAGAACCCGAAATGCAAGGTGGTTTTCCGTTTTTTCATTACTTTCCCCATTTCGCATAAAAAAACACCAATTTCGACATTTTTCTTGTGTGGGGCACCAATTTTTGGTATACTCGTCCTGATGGAAGGCGCGCCCCGTTCCTGCATATGCTATGGCGTGCCCACCGTTGAACTGTTTGTAAGGAGAGTGTGCCCCTTGTCTGAACACGACTATGCCGTTCTTCAGGCGCTGTCCGACCCGGCGTTTTTGGCGCGCGGCGGTCGGGTGACGGCCTGCAACGCCGCTGCCCGGACGCTGCTTCCGGCGCTGAAGGTGGGGGGCGGCCTGCCCGAAGGGCTTGCTGATCTGGACGCGGGGGCGGTGCTGGTGCCTGCCGCCGGGCAGTACTGGAGCTGCAGCGTGTCCCCCTGTGGGGAGGATGCGCTGTATCTTCTGCGTCCCCAGCCTGCCGCCATTACCAACGCGCAGCTGGACGGTGTCTCCCGCCGCTTGCGCGAGCAGATGGGACAGCTGATGCTGTCCGCCCAGCTTATGACCCGGGAGGGGGAGGACGACCCCCGTATCAACGCCGTCAATCAGGCGCTGTGCCGAATGATCCGCATTACCGAGCATCTGGATCTGCTGCGGGAGCTGGAAGAGGAGGAGTCCGCTCCCCGGCTGCGGACGCTGGATCTGGCGGGGCTTTGTATGCAGAGCGTGCGCGAGGCGTACCACCTGCTGGAGAGCGTTGGGGTAGAGACGGAGTA
This sequence comes from Oscillospiraceae bacterium, assembly GCA_017631545.1. GTDB lineage: Bacteria > Bacillota > Clostridia > Oscillospirales > Oscillospiraceae > Lawsonibacter. The sequence continues at coordinate 3,320 of JAGBTC010000112.1, read as the reverse complement.
TGACAGCGCGCTGACCTCCCTGCTGGTGAAGGGCAGCGCCCCGCTGCTGGAGCAGCTGGTGCTGGAACTGATAGCCAACGCCGCCCGGGCGGCAGGAAAGGGCGGTCGGGTGACCGTATCCCTGTCCCGGCATGGAAAGTATGCCCTGCTCACCGTGTCCGACAGCGGCGGGAAGGATGCCGGCCATTCGCTGGGGCAGATGATGACGGGGGAGCGGCTGTCCGGACAGCTGCCCGAGCCGGAGGAGGGCGCAGGCCTTGGCCTTGCGCTGGTGGGCCGCATCGTGCGTGCCCACGGCGCACGCATGGTCATGGAGCGCCGGGATGGCGTGTATGTCAGCGTGCAGCTGCCCCTGGCCGAGCCGGGTGCGCCTGTAGGCGTAGAGACACCCCGCCGGGACTATTGCACCGGGCCTTCTCCGGCGCTGATCGCCCTGGCCGATCTGCTGCCTGCCAGCGCCTTTTCCGCCCCGGCAATGGAGTAAAAACCAACTTGCGCCGGCCACGAAAGGCGGCTGGTCAAAGGGATTTATCCGCTTCAAAAAGGTTCTTTCCCGGCAATCCTTCGTCAAAAAGCCGCAGCAGGCGTCAGCCTTGCTGCGGCTTTTCTTCTCGTCTTGCACAGGAAATCTTCCTTTTTGAAGTGCTTTGCAGTTTTGCGGCCAAGATTTTTTCTTGCAACGAACTGTGCGGACGAAGCAATACTTGATGTATTGCAAGGACAAAGAGGAAGTTGCGGGGAAAAAGATGGTTGCAAAACCGAATCAATCCCTATGACCAGCCGCCTAAAGTGGCCGGCGGTTTTTTGTGCTTTTTGTGTCGGTTTCACCTTGACGGAAACGGGTCAAACTTGTAAAATAGAACTTGAGTTTGCATCGAAGGGGACGATGGTGATGGCGAAGATCGGTTTTGACAACGAAAAATATCTGAAGATGCAGTCTGAGCATATCCGTCAGCGCATCGACCAGTTCGGCGGCAAGCTGTATCTGGAGTTCGGCGGCAAGCTGTTTGACGACTTCCACGCCTCCCGCGTGCTGCCCGGATTTGAACCGGACAGCAAGGTGAAGATGCTCATCCAGCTGGCTGAACAGGCGGAGATCGTCATTGCCATCAACGCCGGCGACATCGAGAAGAACAAGGTGCGCGGCGATTTGGGCATCACCTACGATCTGGAGATCCTGCGTCTGATCGACGCCTTCCGGGACATCGGGCTTTATGTGGGCAGCGTGGTGCTCACCCGTTGGGCAGGACAAAGCGCCGCACAGGCCTTTGAAAGCCGGCTCAACTCCCTTGGCATCCAGACCTACCGCCACTACCCCATCCCCGGCTACCCCAACGACATTGCCCGTATCGTCAGTGACGAGGGCTTTGGCCGCAACGACTATATTAAAACCACCCGGCCGCTGGTGGTGGTCACCGCCCCCGGCCCGGGCAGCGGAAAAATGGCCACCTGCCTGTCCCAGCTCTACCACGAGCATAAGCGGGGCATTGCCGCCGGCTACGCCAAGTTTGAGACCTTCCCCATCTGGAATCTGCCCCTGAAGCACCCGGTCAATCTGGCCTACGAGGCGGCCACCGCCGACCTGAGCGATGTGAACATGATCGACCCCTTCCATCTGGAAGCCTATGGGCAGACCACGGTGAACTATAACCGGGATGTGGAAATTTTCCCCGTGCTGGCCGCCACCTTCCGCCAGATCATGGGTGCGTGTCCCTACAAGTCGCCCACGGATATGGGGGTGAACATGGCGGGCAACTGCATCATGGACGACGAGGTGTGCCGCGAGGCCTCCCATCAGGAGATCATTCGCCGCTATTTCAGCGCCCTGTGCGGTCAGCGGCAGGGAATGGACTGCGCCGTGGAAGTGGACAAGCTCCAGACCCTGATGAGCCAGATGGATCTGAAGCTTACCGACCGGGCCTGTGTACCGCCTGCGTTGCAGGCTGCCGAAGAAAGCGGTGAGCCGGCCATGGCCATCGAGCTGCCCGACGGCACGGTGGTGGACGGCAAGACTTCCCAGCTGATGGGCTGCTCTGCCGCCGCCCTGCTCAACGCCCTGAAGGAGCTGGCCGGCATCGACCACGAGGTACACCTCATCTCCCAGTCCGCCATCCAGCCCATCCAGACGCTGAAGGTACACCACCTGGGCTCCTCCAACCCCCGTCTGCACACCGACGAGGTGCTCATCGCCCTTGCCACCTCCGCCAACACCGACCCGCTGGCCCAGCGTGCGCTGGAGCATCTGGATCAGCTCAAGGGCTGTCAGGCCCACTGCTCGGTGATGCTGTCCCCGGCGGACAGCGTGACCTATAAAAAGCTGGGTCTACTGCTCACCTGCCAGCCCCAGTACCAGACCAATAAGCTCTATCACAAATAACCGCGCAAGCCCCTCCGCTGGGAGGGGCTTGTTCCGCTTACGCGCAGGAAAGAGGGGAGAATATGACCAAGACACAGCTGTTGGACAAGTGCGCCCGGGACGGAGAGCAGCGGGTGCTGCTGGCCCGGGTACTGGACAAGCTGGAGCAGGCGCAAAACCGGGGCGTGCCCGCCCATACGGCCTTTCTCTCTCCTGCCGAGCAGGCCTGCGTAAGCGATTTGCTCAACGCCTGCGGCCACCCCCGGCACTTCGTTTTCGGGGGCTTTGAGGGGGCGGAGCGGCAGATCTGCGTCTTTCTGCCCGACTGGCAGGAGCAGGAGGACTGGCTGTGCGACCCGGAAGGGGCGGTGTGCGCCCTGCGTGCGGCCTTTCCCAAAGATGCTGACCCAAACCACCGGGATGTGCTGGGCGCCTTGATGGGGCTGGGCATTACCCGGGAAAAGCTGGGGGACATTCTGGTGGGCGAGGGTCGTTGTGATGTGCTGTGCCTTGCCGATGCCACGCCCATCCTCCGGTCTCAGTGGGAGAGTGTGGGCCGCTGGAAGATCAAATTGCAGGAGATCCCCCTGTCCGCGCTGGAGGTCAAGCCCCCGGAGGTGCGCGTGATTCGGGACACGGTGGCCACGCTGCGTCTGGATGCGGTGCTGTCCAGCGGCTTTTCCACCAGTCGGGGCAAGGCCGCCGACCTGATCAACGCCGGCAGGGTGATGGTCAACCACCGGGAATGTGTCAAGCCCGACCGGGCGGTGGCACAGGGGGATGTGCTTACCTGCCGCGGGCTGGGCAAGTGCGTGGTGAAGGAAGTGCTGGGTCAGTCCCGCAAGGGGCGCATCATGCTGACGATCGAGCGTTATATCTAGTGTAGGGGGCGGCGCCTCGACGCCCCTCCCCACAAAAGGAGTTTTAGCTATGACACAGGAAAAGATCGACCGCATCAACGCCT
>JAGBTC010000008.1 GCA_017631545.1 Oscillospiraceae bacterium | reverse complement strand
TCAGCAATTTATTTCTTGCTGTTGGGAGTGTTCTTGTTAGTTGTAACTTTCTATAATGTAGCCACAATTATTTGGGGTATCTAAAAGACAAATTCCAATTTGTCATTCTGTGCCTCTTATATCTATGAACAACGCCCTCCGTCATCTCGACGAAGGGCGTTAAACTATGCCTGATAATGGCAAAGGGGGATCACATGGCGGCAAGGAGCGCTTCCAGCTCCTCCTGCGTGAAGTGGTAGATGTTGTCGCAGAACTGGCAAGTCAGATCGGCCTGGCCCTGTTCCCGGATCATCTCGTCCAGCTCCTTGCGGCCCATGCTGATCAGCGCCCGTTCCACGCGCTCCCGGGAGCAGTAGCAGCGGTACTCCACCGGATGGGTGTCCAGCACTTCCAGCTCAAAGTCGGACAGTACCTCCCGCAGCAGACCGGCCGCATCCAGTCCGCCGGTCAGCGCCTTGGTCACCGAGCCGACTCTTCGCACACCGGCCTCGATCTTTTCGATCATGTCCATGCTCGCGCCGGGCAGTAGCTGGATCAGGTAGCCGCCTGCGGCGGCCACCGATTGGTCAGTGTCCACCAGCACGCCCAGGGCGCAGGCGGTGGGGATCTGCTCGCTTTCCACAAAGTACATGGCCAGATCGTCGGCGATCTCGCCGGTGAACATTCCGATGCTGCCTACATACGGCTCTTTCATGTTCAGATCCTTGATGACGGTCAGCGTACCCGTTTCACCCACCGCCTTGCCCACATCCAGCTTGCCCGGCTCGATCTCCATCAGCTCCAGATGGGGCTGAGATACATAGCCGCGCACATTGCCGTGGCTGTCCGACACGGCAAGCACCGTGCCGATGGGGCCGCCGCCCTTGATCTGCAGGGTCAGCGAGCCGTTTTCTGCCTTGAGGGCGTCACCCATAAGGCTTGCGCCCAGCAGCGCCCGACCCAGCGCGGCGGTGGCCACGGGGGTGGTGGTGTGGATATTGCGCGCGCGCTCTACAAATGCGCGCCCGGTTACGGCGGCGGCCTGGATCAGCCCGTCGCCGGTGATGGCTCTGACGATTTCGTCACGCATGGTATCACTTGTCCTTTCTTGCGGTGAAGAAGATGCGATCTTCGCCCGGAAGGGGCTTTCGCATCTTGAGATTTCCGTATTGATGAATGTCGGTAAAGCCGGCCTGGCGCAGGGATTCGGTCAGCTCTTCGGGGGTGTAGGCGTATTCCTCGTGCAGCTCCTCGCCCCGCTGCCACAGGCCGCTCTCCTCGTCCAGACGGAACAGATCCATGAAATAGGAGCAGACCCGACGGCGCTTGGAATACTCCGCACGCCACACACAGTAGGTATCCTCCGTCTCGTCCAGAAAGACCTGTCCGTCCAGCCCCATCAGCTTTTCCGGGGTGTTGATGTCAAAGAGGAACAGTCCGCCCGGCATCAAAAACAGATGCACCCGTTCAAAGGCCCGGCGCAGCTTTTTCGGGTCGGTGACATAGTTGACGCTGTCCAGACAGCAAACGCAGGCGTCGATGGTGCCATACAGATCCAGCTTGTCCATGCTCTGGCACAGAAAGATGGGCTCGACATCACCCACACCGCGGTTTTTCTCCGCCGCCTCGGCCAGCATATCCGGGGACAGATCCACCCCGATCATCTCGTAGCCCCGCAGGGCAAGCTCCCGGGTCAGCGAGCCGGTGCCGCAGGCCAGATCCAAAACGGTGTTTCCGGGCAGAGGCTTTTTGCGAAAGTGGGTCTGGATATAGTCGGCCCAGGTGCCGTAGTCCACATCGTAGGTCAGCCGGTCGTAGCAGCCGGCCAGAAAGTCGTAGCTGCTCATTGCTTCGACTCCCGCAGGCGGGGGATTACGGTTTGGTAGCCGTCTGCGCCGTACAAAAGGGCGCGCTTGACCCGGCTGATGGTGGCGCTGGAGGCGCCGGTGCGCTCAAGGATCTCGTTGTAGATCATATCCTCGTCCAACAGAACCGCCACCTCCATGCGCTGCTCCATAGCACGCAGTTCGGACACGGTGCAAAGATCCTGGAAAAAGCGGCGGCACTCGTCCATGTCCTTCAGGGCAAGAATGGCCTGATAGAGGGTGTCGTTCTGCTCGCGGTTGGGCTGTTTCATGGTCAACTTCCTTTCCAATGGGGCGTTGGGTACAATTACTGACATTTTATCACGGTGAATTGTGAAAGTAAAGAGTAAAAATCAGCCGGTAGCCGGAAAAAGTGCCGCAGCATAGGCTGAAGGGAAGGAGGTGGCGGAATGAAGGGAAAACAAACAGCTCCACAGCTGCAGGTGGAGGTGCAGCGCCGCGCGTGGGAGCGCACGCTGCAGGGGGAGACGGTGCTGCGGTGCGAGATGAGCTGTCCGGAGCTGAGCGGCACATGGCGGGGGCTGCCGGCCATTGCGCGGTACTACCGCCGGGTGGAGCGGGAATGGGAACGGCGCTGGGAACGGGAACTGTACCTGATGGCCTGCCTTGAGTTTGCCGACCGACGGGCGGCGGGCAAGCCCTTCCGGGTGTGGACGGCCCGTCTGACCACCTGTGTGACCCGACAGGAGGGCAATTTGCTCAGCCTGTGGCAGGAGGGGGAGGAGCAACGAGGCTTTGAGCGGCCGGAGGCGGTGCGCCGGGGGGACACCTGGCAACTGGACAGCGGTGCGCCGGTGTCGCTGCGCGCAGTGTGTGGAAGGAAGTGGGGCTGGAAGGAACGGCTGCTGCGGCAGGTGCGCGCCCAGGTGCGCGCGCGGCTGGAGGGGGGCGTATCCCTGCTGGACAGCGACTGCCAGCGCCGGCTGCGCCGCTCCTTCCACCCGGAGCGCTTTTATCTCACAGGGGATGGGATCACGGTGTTTTATCCCATGTACCGCCTGGGTGCAGGGGCGGAGGGCACGCCGGAATTTTCGGTGACGGTGTCCTGAGGGCATTTTCCGTCGCCGGACGCATATCCCTTGTACAAAGGGGGCGGAGGGATGGAACGATTGAGCTTGCTGGCCGACCGGCTGTGGACGCCGTGGCTTCTGGGTCTGTTTCTGGTGACGGGGCTGTACTATTCCGTGCGTACCGGCTTTTTCCAGCTGTTTGGTGTGCGACGGTGGTTGGGGGATACGCTGGGCAGCTTGCTGCAAAAACCGTCCGGGCAGGAACGGGGGGTCAGCCGGGTACAGGTGCTGGCCACAGCCCTTGGTTCCACCATCGGCACGGGCAGCGTGGCCGGGGTGGCGACCGCCCTGTGCTTTGGTGGGCCGGGGGCGGTGTTCTGGATGTGGGTAAGCGCGGCGCTGGGCATGATGACCGGCTGCGCGGAAAAGATCCTCGCTGTGCGTTACCGCCGCCGGGCAGGGGAGAGCTGGCAGGGCGGCCCCATGTACTATCTTTACCAGGGGCTGCACAGCCCCCTTCTGGCCGGTTGGTTCGCCCTTGCCTGCGTGGGCGGGGCGCTGTGCGGCGGCTGTCTGGTGCAGACCAACGCCATGGCACACACGGTAAACGGCGCGCTGGGCTGGCCGCCCCTTGCGGTGGGCGTGGGGACGGCGGTGCTGGTGGGGTTGGGACTGCGGGGCGGACTTGGGCGTATTGCCCGCATCAGCGAGTATCTTGTGCCGCTGATGGCCGCGCTGTTTCTGGGCGCGGGACTTGTGGTGCTGTGGGTACGAAGGGCG
>JAGBTC010000111.1 GCA_017631545.1 Oscillospiraceae bacterium | reverse complement strand
CGGTGCTGCCCAGATGGACGGCGCTATCCTGGTCGTTTCTTCCGCTGACGGTCCCATGCCCCAGACCCGCGAGCACATCCTGCTGTCCCGTCAGGTCGGCGTTCCCTACATCGTTGTCTTCATGAACAAGGTTGACCTGGTTGACGACGAGGAGCTGCTGGAGCTGGTCGAGATGGAGATCCGCGAGACTCTGTCCGGCTACGAGTTCCCCGGCGACGACATCCCCGTCATCAAGGGTTCCGCTCTGAACGCTCTGACCTGCGAGTCCAACGATCCCAACCACGAGGATTACGCCTGCATCAAGGAGCTGATGGACGCTGTTGACAGCTACATCCCCACTCCCGACCGTCTGGCTGACCTGCCCTTCCTGATGCCCGTCGAGGACGTGTTCACCATCTCCGGCCGTGGTACCGTTGCTACCGGCCGTGTTGAGCGTGGCCAGCTGAAGGCCGGCGAGACCGTCGACATCGTGGGCCTGAAGGAGGAGAAGTCCTCCACCGTCGTCACCTCCATGGAGATGTTCCGCAAGGTTCTGGACTATGTTGAGGCCGGTGATAACGTCGGCTGCCTGCTGCGTGGCGTCGCCAAGAGCGACATCGAGCGCGGCCAGGTTCTGTGCAAGCCCGGCTCCATCAACCCCCACACCAAGTTCGTTGGCCAGGTTTACGTCCTGTCCAAGGAAGAGGGCGGCCGTCACACCCCCTTCTTCAACAACTATCGTCCTCAGTTCTACTTCCGTACCACCGACGTTACCGGTATCATCAACCTGCCCGAGGGCACCGAGATGTGCATGCCCGGCGATAACGTCGACATGAAGGTCGAGCTGATCACCCCCATCGCCATCGAGAAGGGCCTGCGTTTCGCTATCCGTGAGGGTGGCCGTACCGTCGGTTCCGGCGCTGTTATCGAGATCGCTGAGTAATTCAGTCCTCGCATAATGCTTATAAAGAGCGGACTTCTTCGGAAGTCCGCTCTTCTTTTGTTCGGCCACCTCAACCCCCGCCAAGGGTGGGGCGGGCAAGGGTGGGTATTCCGCCGCCCTGGCGGCGGGTTTCTTTTGTCGCTGAACAAAAGAAACCAAAAGTCAGCTTAGAAACCAATGGTTTCTAAGAACTTCCTTTGGGCGATATCCGTAGGGTCAATACATTACGGTCGGCGGAGCAATCCGACTGATGCAGCGCCGATTCGGCTGTCGCCCTGCATACACTCTGTAAATCTTACAGTCTGTCGTACACCGCCGACTATAGCGGAAACCTGTGGTAGAGGCGGCCTTGGCCGCCTGTGGGCGCGCACAGCGCGAACAAGTGATTCGCTCTACTCCGATGGATATTTTAAGAAAAACCGGATAAAATTAGAAGAAAAAATTTTCGAATCCCTATTGACAACAAAGGGCAGGTATAGTAAACTCTTAACAGGAACAATTCCTATTAATGAACAAGGAAATTATTTTGAGGAGGATATTATCATGAGCAAGAATCTGAAGGGCACCCGTACCGAAGCCAACCTGATGGCCGCTTTTGCCGGCGAGTCTCAGGCCACCAACAAGTATACCTACTATGCGTCCAAGGCCAAGAAGGACGGCTATGTCCAGATCGCCAACATTTTTGAAGAGACTGCTCGCAACGAGCGCGAGCACGCCAAGATCTGGTTCAAGCTGCTCCACGGCGGCTCGGTTCCCGGCACCATGGACAACCTGGCCGATGCCGCTGCCGGCGAAAACTACGAGTGGACGGATATGTACGCCACCTTCGCCAAGGAGGCCCGTGAGGAGGGCTTTGAGGAGATCGCCTT
>JAGBTC010000110.1 GCA_017631545.1 Oscillospiraceae bacterium | reverse complement strand
GTCCCCGGCATCGTTACCTGCCCCAAGTGCGGCGCGTTTCGTCTGCCCCACCGTATGTGCAAGTCTTGCCTGACCTACAACGGTCGTGAGTTCGGCCAGGTCGCTGACGCTCAGTAAGCAAAACACATGAAAAAAGAGTGCCGCCATGCGGCGCTCTTTTTTTCTGCCCGGATACTTCCCTTTTTCGGGCAAATATGGTATGCTATCAAAAAAAGAAAACAAGATGTAGAAAGGAGAATGTCCATGAGCCTGACCGCCGTATGCTCTGTTGCGTCCCACAGCCCTGCTCACCGCGCCGGCGTGCAGGTGGGGGAGACCCTGACCCATGTGAACGGGAAGGACATCGTGGATGTTCTGGACTATAAATTCTACACCTATGATCCCCGGCTGGAGCTGACCCTGCAAGCCGTCGACGGCAGCGTACGCACGGTGCGCGTACGCAAAGGGGAGGGGGAGGATCTGGGTCTGGAGTTTGAGACCTATCTGATGGATCGTGCCCGCTCCTGCGCCAACAACTGCATCTTCTGCTTTGTAGATCAGCTGCCCCCCGGAATGCGAAAGACCCTCTACTTTAAGGATGACGATGCCCGGCTGTCCTTCCTCATGGGCAACTACATCACCCTGACCAATCTGTCTGAACGGGAAGTGCAGCGCATCATTGACCTGCGTGTATCCCCCATCAATGTGTCCGTCCACACCACCGACCGGGATCTGCGCGCGCAGATGCTGGGGCACAAGACGGCCGGCCGGGGGATCGACATCATGGAGCGGCTGGCTGCGGCCAACATCACCATGAACTGCCAGATCGTCTCCTGCCCCGGCATCAACGACGGCGAGGCGTTGGATAAGACCATGGCTGATCTCGCCGCCATGTACCCGGCGGTACACAGCGTATCCGTGGTGCCGGTGGGCGTGACCAAATTCCGGGAGGGTCTGCACCCCATCCGACCCTATACCAAGGAGCAGGCCGCCGCGGTGGTGGAGCAGGTGGAGCGCTTTGCCGCCGCCCACAAAGCCGCCCACGGGACGGGGCTTGTGTGGTGTTCGGACGAGTTTTATCTCATCGCCGGGCGGGAGCTGCCCGGGGAGGACTATTACGAGGAATTCACCCAGCTGGACAACGGCGTGGGAATGCTGCGCCTGCTGCGCAGTGAGTTTGCCCGTGCCCTCGACCTGCTGGATGAGGAGGAGATGGCCAATACCAAGCCCTTCTCCATTGCCACCGGCGTATCTGCCGCCCCGTTCCTGCGTGAAATCGTTGACATGGCCCGGGAAAAATGTGATAAAATAAATGGGCAGGTCTATGCGGTGGAAAATGACTTTTTCGGGCATACCATCGTGGTGTCCGGCCTGATCACCGGCGGCGACCTCATCGCCCGGCTGAAGGACAAGCCGCTGGGCGAGCGGCTGCTCATCTCCGCCAGTATGCTGCGCAGCGGCGAACGGGTGTTTTTGGACGATGTGACGCTGGACGATGTGCAGCGGGAACTGGGTGTGAGCGTGATCCCGGTGGCGCAGGATGGCTACGAGCTGTGCGACGCCATCTTCGGCCTGCACAACGGCCAGCCCCCGGTTTCCTGCAGCGTGCCGGAGGACGAGTACTACCGCTATAACCCCGGCACAAGGTAAAAGGTATCTCATATTCCTTATCTCAACCGAGGAGTTGATTTGTTATGAAGCCTTTGGTGGCTATTGTGGGCCGGCCCAATGTGGGCAAGTCCATGCTGTTTAATAAGCTGTGCGGCCAGCGCCTGTCCATTGTGGAGGACACCCCCGGCGTCACCCGTGACCGCCTGTACGCGGAATGTGACTGGGCAGGGCGTACCTTTGATATCGTGGACACCGGCGGCATCGAGCCGGATACCGACAGCGAGATCCTCGCCTTCATGCGCCGACAGGCGGAGATCGCCATCGAAAATGCCACCGTGGTCGTTTTCGTGTGCGACATTAAAACAGGCATGACCGCCGCCGATCAGGAGGTGGCCAATATGCTGCTGCGCTCCCAGAAGCCGGTGGTGCTGGCCATCAACAAGATGGACAGCGTGGGCCGGGAAAACCCCGACATTTACGAGTTCTACAATCTGGGTCTGGGCGATCCCATTGCCGTATCCGCCGTCCACGGCCACGGTACCGGCGACCTGCTGGACGAGTGTATGAAATTCTTCCCTCCCGAGCAGGAGGAGGAAGAGGAGGACGACACCGTCAAGGTGGCCGTCATTGGCAAGCCCAATGTGGGCAAGTCCTCGCTGGTCAACCGCATTCTCGGGCAGGAACGGGTCATTGTGTCCAATGTGGCCGGCACGACGCGCGACGCCATCGACAGCTACTTTGAAAACAAGCAGGGCAAGTATGTGTTCATTGACACGGCCGGTATGCGAAAGAAGTCCAAGGTGGATGACCGGGTGGAGAAGTTTTCCGTCCTGCGTTCCACCATGGCCATCGAGCGCAGCGATGTGTGCCTTATTATGATCGACGCCAACGAGGGCGTTACCGAGCAGGACACCAAGGTGGCCGGGCTTGCACATGAGGCTGGAAAGGCCTGCATCATCGTGGTCAACAAGTGGGACGCCATTGAAAAGGACGACAAGACCATGGATCGGATGCGGCAGGATATCCGCCGGGATCTGAGCTATATGACCTACGCGCCCATTGTCTTTATTTCCGCCCTGACCGGGCAGCGGGTGGAGCGGCTGTTTGAGCTGATCAACTATGTCAACGACCAGTCGGCCATGCGTATTACCACCGGTATGCTCAACACCCTGCTGGCCGATGCCACCGCCCGGGTGCAGCCCCCCACGGACAAGGGACGGCGGCTGAAGATCTACTATATGACTCAGGTGGGTGTCAAGCCCCCCCATTTCGTCTGCTTCTGCAACGATGCCCGGCTGTTCCACTTCTCTTATCAGCGTTATCTGGAAAATCAGATTCGTTCCACCTTCGGTCTGGAGGGTACGCCCGTCCGACTGACGGTGCGGCAGAAAAGCGATAAGGAGGACTAACCGTGGAGCATTGGTTTCTTTTGATTTTTCTGGTCTATGGTGGCACCGCTCTGGCGTCCTATTTCCTGGGCTGCTTCAACGGCGCGGTCATCGTATCCAAGTATATCCTGCGTGACGATGTGCGTAACCACGGCTCGGGCAATGCAGGTCTGACCAACTTCCACCGCACCTTCGGCGGCGGGCTGACCTTTGTGGTCATCCTGTGCGATGTGCTCAAGGCGGTGGCGGCCATTTTGATCAGCAAGGCTGTGTTCGGGCTGTTTGGCGGCTGGGTTGGTATCTTTGGGCATATGATGGACGGGGCACTCTTTTCCAAATATTGGGCGGCGGTGTTCTGCCTGTTGGGGCATATGTTCCCCTGTATGTTCCAGTTTAAGGGCGGCAAGGGCATCCTGTCCGGCGGCACGGTGGCGCTGATGATCGACTGGCGCGTGGCGCTGGTGGTCTGGGGCGGATTCCTTATTCTGGTCATCCTGACCCGGTATGTGTCCCTTGGCTCTGTGTGGGCAGGGGCGTCTTTTCCCTTCATCAGCTTGTTTGTGTTCCGCGACCCGATCATCTTTGTGTTGGCTTTGATTTTGGGCGGACTGGTGGTCTGGCAGCACCGGGGCAACATCAAGCGGCTGCTGTCCGGCACGGAGAGCAAGTTCAGCCTGCATAAGAAAAAGTAAGCACCGGTACATAAAAAAGGAGATCTGATGGTATGAAAGTTACTGTGCTTGGCAGCGGCGCGTGGGGCACGGCCCTTGCGCTGGTACTGCTGGAAAACGGAAACGATGTGACCCTGTGGTCTTTTCTGGAGGAGGAGAAGGCCGTTCTGGAGCAGAACCGGGAAAACCCCATGCTCAAGGGCGTGCCTCTGCCCGAAGGACTGAAGCTGACCACGGACATGAATGCGGCCAAAGGCTGTCACGCGGTGGTCATTGCCACCCCCTCTTTTGCTGTGCGCTCCACGGCCGCCAAGTTGCGGGACATTGTGGATCCCGGCACGGTGCTGATCTCGGTGTCCAAGGGCATTGAAAAGGACACATCCCTGCGCCTGAGCGAAGCCATCGAGCAGGAGGTGGGGGACAAGTGCCCCGTGGTGGTGCTGTGCGGCCCCTCCCACGCCGAGGAGGTGGGACGCGGTATCCCCACCGCCGTGGTGGCCGCCGCGGACGAGATCCGGCACGCGGAGTTTGTGCAGGATCTGTTTATGAACAGCCGCTTCCGCGTGTATACCAACACCGACCGAGTGGGCGCGGAGATCTGCGCCGCGCTGAAAAATGTCATCGCGCTGTGTGCCGGCTGCTGTGACGGCATGGGCTACGGAGACAACACCAAGGCCATGCTCATGACCCGCGGCCTTGCGGAGATCGCCCGTCTGGGTGTGGCGCTGGGCGGCAAGCAGGAGAGCTTTACCGGCCTGACCGGCGTGGGCGATTTGATCGTCACCTGCTGCTCCATGCACTCACGCAACCGCCGCTGCGGTATTCTCATCGGGCAGGGAAAACCCGTGCAGGAGGCTATCAAGGAAATCGGCGCGGTGGTGGAGGGCTACTACGCCGCCGCCAATGCCCGTACTCTGGCGCAGAAGGTGGGCGTGGAGATGCCCATCGCCCAGATGGCCTACGAGGTGCTCTACGAGGGGCGCGATGTACACAGCGTGGTCACCGCCCTCATGTCCCGGGCCAAAAAGGCCGAAAACGCCATCTGAATACACTTCTTTGCGCCCCACTCAAATCAGAGTGGGGCGCATTTTTCTTGTGCAGTGCATAGGATGCACAAGAAAAGGAGGAGATGCCAATGGCACAGATCGGAAGACTTGGGGTGCGCGTCTACACCGCTCGCGCCCAGCTGCCTGTGGAGCAGGCCGCCGTGCTCATCACCCAGACGGTGAACGGCGCGAAATATTTTATCAGCCTTCAGCAGACGGATCGCAGCGGAAACACGGAGTTTGTGGAGATCCTTGCTCCCGATATAGGGGAGAGCCAGCACCCCAACGGGGGGAATACCATCCCCTTCGCCCAGTGTGATGTGTGGGTGGAGCATCCGGGTTACGAGGTGATGGTCATCGAGGATGTGCAGGTGTTTGCCGGTGAGACCTCGTTGCAGCAGGTGGAGCTGCAGCCCTTGCTGGAAGGAGAGCCGTGGACGCAGAACCCGGAAGTGCGCCCCATCCCGGGGCAGGATCTGTGAGGTGATGGGAGATGCCCGTTGTCCTTCCCTATATCCCGACCTCCATCACCGTCCACCTGGGAACGCCCCGGCAAAGCGCGCCCAATGTGACCGTATCCTTTCCCGACTACATCAAAAATGTGGCCAGCAGTGAGATCTATCCCACATGGGAGCCGGCCGCCATCCGCGCCAATGTCATCGCCCAGATATCCTACGCCCTCAACCGGGTGTATACCCAGTTCTATCGCAG
>JAGBTC010000109.1 GCA_017631545.1 Oscillospiraceae bacterium | reverse complement strand
TGCCAAACGGAAGCGTTCCGCTTCGCGAAGGTATAATTTTTGGTCTTGTTCGGTATAATCCGCGCTTCCAGGACAAGTCCAACCTCGAGAACCAATGAAGAGAAAATCCCCTATCCTTTCGCAATCGGTTTGCAATTATTTGAACGTGCATTGTTATGGAGTACTGAGTATATCCGTATATATAAAAAACCGCGAAACCCCGCTTGACAGCAGGCTTTCACGGATAAATATTCATATTGGTATTCGAGCGAGGGGTAAAAAACAAACTCGTCGGGCTCATAACCCGACGAATTACCAAGCAAAAATCCGGAATAAATATGCGGACGCTGCCATTTAATCGTGATTTGCTTATTTTGTTGATTCGGCCTTTGTGATACCGCAACCAAAGTGCAAGTTCATAGCGTTTATATCGAGCAACTGTCTACAGTTTGTAGGCAGTTGTTTTTTTGAGCAGTTATGCCGGTCGTTTTGAAAGCATTTCCTGTAAAAGTGTCCTTGGATACCATTACGGGTGCTGGAGCCACCTGGGATTGGGGTCCCCGCCGAAGCCCAGCGCAGCGGGTTCGGTGGGGAGAGGAGCCGCAGCGGAATGAATGAGGCCCGGGTATCAAACCGGGGCGAATGATATGGAGCTTGCGGCGACGAGGTGTCCTAATGGTGCTGCGGCATGGGGGGCGGTGCCGTCCACCAGTGCAATCTGGCGCGTGGGCAGCACTACCGCGTCCAGGGAGGCAGGGTCGCCGGAGCAGAGGATGCGCTCCACTGGAAGACCGGCTGCCTCTGCTCGCGCAGCGACCTGCTTCATCAGCGTGGACTTTCCACAGCCCGGGCCGCCCTTGAGAATATAGACCGCCCGGGCTGTTTCCGGGGGGATGAGCTGATCGTACAGGGAATAAAACCCCTGGGACGAATTTGCCCCAAGGAAGTATTGAATGTTCGGCATGACCGACCCTCCGTTACTTACAGTATCTGTAACAGCGTATGCGCCGGCGGCGCCGGCGGTGCAGCAGGACTTGCATAAGGGGCGCGGTTTGGTGTATGATGTAGGTAAGATATTCAGGAAGACTGAGGAAACGCATATGACCGATCTGTTTGAAAAGTCCATACAGACGCTGGAGCTGCCCCGGGTACTGGAGCTGCTGGCCGACCAGGCGGTGACCCAGGAGGGCAAGGATCGCGCCGTTGCCCTGCGTCCCATGACCGACCCGGACGATGTGAGCCGGGCGCAGGAGGAGACCACCGCCGCCGTGAAGATGCTCTCCTTGCGCGGCACGCCTGCTCTGTCCGGGGTCAAGCCGGTGGGAGCCAGCCTGCAGCGGGCGGACATGGGGGGCAGTCTGAACACCCGGGAGCTGATGGACATCGCCGGGGTGCTGCGCTGTGCCCGTACGGCGAAGGAGTACGGGGACGGAGCGGGGGAGAGCAGCTGCATCGACCACCTGTTCCGCAGCCTGACGGCCAACCGATATCTGGAAGATCGCATCAGCGGCTCTATCCTCGGGGAAAACGAGATCGCCGACTCGGCCAGCGGAGAGCTTGCCTCCATTCGCCGGCATATCCGCGCCACCGAGGCCAAGGCCCGGGATATTTTGCAGAAAATCGTTTCCGCTCAGTCCCGATTTTTGCAGGAGTCCATTATCACCATACGCTCGGATCGCTATGTAGTGCCCGTGAAGTCCGAGCATAAAAATGAGATCCCCGGTCTGGTCCACGACGTATCCTCCTCCGGCTCGACCTTTTTCATCGAGCCCATGGGGGTGGTCAAGGCCAACAACGAGCTGCGGGAGTGGCAGACCAGGGAGAAAAAGGAGATCGACCGCATCCTTGCTGAGTTGTCGGCGGAGGCCGCCGCCCACAAGGAGGATATTTTGCAGGACTATACCCTGTTGGTGCTACTGGACTGCATTTTTGCCCGGGCGCGGCTGTCCGTGCGTATGAATGCCGCCCAGCCCCGGCTGTCCCGGCAGGGACTGCGGCTGGTCAAGGCGCGCCATCCCCTCCTCGACCCCAAAACGGCGGTGGCCAACGACCTGATGCTGGGGGAGGAATTTGACACTCTGATGATCACCGGCCCCAATACCGGCGGCAAGACGGTGACACTGAAGACGATGGGGCTGCTCACCCTGATGGCCCAGTGCGGCCTGCATATCCCTGCCGGAGCGGAAAGCGCTGTACGGGTGTTTGACCGGGTGCTGTCCGACATCGGGGACGAGCAGTCCATTGCCCAATCCCTGTCCACCTTCTCCTCCCACATGACCAATATCGTGCAGATTTTGCGGCAGGCAGATGAAAATACGCTGGTCCTTTTTGACGAACTGGGGGCAGGCACTGACCCGGTGGAAGGTGCGGCGCTGGCCGCCGCCATCATCGAGCAGGCGCGCTGTCAGGGGGCGCTGGTGGCCGCAACCACCCACTACGCCGAGTTGAAGGTGTACGCCATGACCACGGCGGGGGTGAAAAACGCCTCCTGCGAGTTTGATGTGGAGACGCTGGCGCCTACCTACCGGCTCATCATCGGTATCCCCGGCAAGTCCAATGCCTTTGCCATCTCCCGTCGGCTGGGGCTGGACGAGGAGGTTATTGAAAAGGCCGCCGCCCGGCTGGACGCGGAGAATGTGCGCTTTGAGGATGTGCTTACCCGGCTGGATCTGCAGCGGCAGGAGATGGAGCAGGAAAAGCGCAAGGCCGCCCAGCTGCGAAGGGAGATGGAGGAGTCGGCCAAGACCGCCCGGGAGTACCGCAAAAAGCTGGAAGAGGAACGGGCCAAGGTGGTGGAAAAGGCGCAGGCGGAGGCCCGGGAGATCATTCAGCAGGCCCGGGATGCCAGCGATCAGGTCTTTGCTGAGCTGAAGGATATGCGCCGCCAGCAGCGCAAAGAGGAGAACTGGCAGGCGGTGAATGACCGCCGTGCCGCTGCACGCCACCTGCTCAACGAGGCCGAGCGGGGCATCGGCGGCCCGGAGCAGGAGGACGAGCTGCCTCCGCCCACCCGTCCCGCGGTGGAGGGAGATACGGTGGAGCTGGTGAGCATGGGCACAAAGGCCAGTGTCATTGCGGTGAACAAGGACGGATCGCTCCAGCTGCAGGCCGGTATTTTGAAGATCACCGCTAAGCAGGAGGAGGTGCGCGTGGTGGAGGGCAGCGGCGCCCAGGCGCAGCGGGATGCCAAACGCATCATCCGCCAGGCCGAGCAGAAGCTGCGTACCATCTCCGCCAGCCCTGAGGTGGATCTGCGAGGTATGATGGTAGATGAAGCGCTGGGCAGTTTGGATCTGTTCCTGGACAACGCCATGCTGGCCCATTTGGAAAGCGTACGCATCATCCACGGCAAGGGTACCGGCGCGGTACGCAAGGCGGTGCGCGAGCATCTCAAACGCAGCCGCTATATCAAGTCCTTCCGCCCCGGCCGCTACGGCGAGGGAGAGGACGGCGTGACCGTCGCAGAACTGCGCTGATTGAGACTGTCCGTCCCGGGTGGACAGTCATATTCGAACATTATTCCTGAAAAACAGCGAAAAAGTCGAATGTAATTCGGAAAATCGGAAGAAAACAGGGGAAAACTTGCGGGTTGTTGTGATTTTGAACAACTGTTTGCCTTCGATTTGTTCAAAATGCCGTTGACGAGAGGCGGCAGAATTTGATATGCTATGAATGTAAATTTGCCGTGTGAGGCGGAGGTGCAAGTATGTATAGCCACGAGGCAGTTGTGAACAATCAAGTTGGTCTCCATGCAAGACCTGCCACCTTCTTTATCCAGAAGGCCAACGAGTTCAAAAGCTCGATCTGGGTGGAGCGCGAGGAGCGCAAGGTCAATGCCAAGAGCCTGCTGGGCGTTCTCTCCCTGGGCATCGTCAAGGGTACCGCCATCAATCTGATTGCGGACGGCTCCGACGAGAAAGAGGCGGTTGACGCTCTGGTCAGCCTGATCTCTTCCGATTTCGCTGAATAAGCAAGTCACAAAAAAGGCACCGCCGTTGCGGTGCCTTTTTCAGTCTCAGGAAAGGGGGAGTCTGCCGTGACCTTTGACCAGCTCAAGGACAAGGCCCACAGCCTGCCGCGCAAGCCGGGCGTGTATATCATGCAGGACAAGCAGTCCAATGTGATCTATGTGGGCAAGGCCAAGGCGCTGAAAAACCGGGTCAGCCAGTACTTTCAGGATTCGGCGGCGCACACGGAAAAAACCCGTGCCATGGTCAGCCAGATCGATCACTTCGATGTGATCATTGCCGACAGCGAGTTTGAGGCGCTGGTGCTGGAAAACGCGCTCATCAAGCGCCATCAGCCCCGGTACAACATCCTGCTCAAGGATGACAAGGGCTACCCCTATATCCGCCTGTGCGTGCAGGAGGAATATCCTCGCTTTTCTCTGGTCAACCGCCCGGCACAGGACGGCGCGCGCTACTTCGGCCCTTACGGCAGCCGGGGCAGCACACAGGCCATCATCGAGGCGCTGCGTACCGCGCTGCGCCTGCCCGCCTGTGGGAAGAAATTTCCCCGGGATATCGGCAAGGAACGCCCCTGCCTGAACTACCACATGGGGCAATGTGACGGTTACTGCCGGGGTGCGGAGCTGAAAAGTCTGCATGACGAGGCTATGGAGCAGGCAATCTCCCTGTTGGAAGGGCGGTATAAGGATGTGATCGCCCAGCTGGCCGAGCAGATGGAGCAGGCGGCGCAGCAGCTGCGCTTTGAACAGGCGGCCGCCCTGCGTGACCGGCTGCGCGCCATCGAGCTGCTGGGCAAGCGGCAGAAGGTGGTGGCCGGCTCGCTGGCGGACACGGATGTGGCCGGCTGGTTCCGGGGCGCGGGGAAAAGCTGCTTTGTAGTGCTGCACTATATGGACGGCGAACTGGCGGCCAAGGATATGGAATTGTTCGAGCAGGCGCTGGAGGAGGACGAGGGCGAAACGGTATCCGCGCTGGTGCGGCAGTTCTACGCCGGGCGTGCCATTCTGCCCCGGCAGATCCTGCTGCCCTGTGAGCTGCCCGACCAGCCGCTGGTGGAGCGTATGCTCAGCCAGCAGGTGGGGCGCAGAGTGGAGCTGCTCACCCCTCAGCGGGGCGCAAAAATGGATCTGATCCGCCTTGCCAACCAAAATGCGGCGGAGGAGGTGGAGCGGGTCACCACCCGGGAGGAGCGCCACAGCAAGCTGCTGCAGACCCTCGGGCGGCTGCTGGCGCTGGAGCAGACGCCCCGGCGCATGGAGTCTTACGACATCTCCAACACCGGGGGCAGCGACATCGTGGCCTCCATGGTGGTCTATGTGGACGGCCGCCCCCTCAAGCGGGACTACCGCCACTTCAAGCTGCGGGACATGGACGGGCCGGACGACTACGCCGCCATGGAGCAGGTGCTTACCCGGCGCTTTCAGCGCTGGCTGGACGGCGACGAAAAGTTTGCCGACCGACCCGACCTGCTGCTCATTGACGGCGGACTGGAGCATGTGCGGGTGGCCCGGCGCGTATTGGAGGGCGAGGGGCTGGATATCCCGGCTTACGGTATGGTCAAAGATGACCGCCACCGTACCCGGGCGCTGATCCACCCGGACGGACGGGAGATCGGGATCCAGGCCGTGCCTGCCCTGTTTGCGCTCATCGGCCAGATCCAGGAGGAGACCCACCGCTTTGCCATTGAGTACCACCGCCGGCTGCGGGGCAGACACATGAAGGGGTCGGTACTGGACAAGATCCCCGGCGTTGGGGAGAAGCGGCGCGAGCAGCTGCTCAAGCACTTTAAGAGCGTCAAGGCCATCAAAGGTGCAAGTATGGAGCAGCTGGCGGCCGTTGTGCCGAAGAATACCGCTAAAGCGGTATATGAGTATTTTCAAAACGAAAGAAAACTGTGATTTGTCAAACAGCCCCCTTGAGGAATGACGGATGAGGAGATATTCCGCCTGCGGGCGGGTGTCTTTTGTCTCGCCACAAAAGACACGAAAAAGGCGCTAAGAAACCAATGGTTTCTTAGAACTTCCTTTGGGCAATATCCGTGGCTACCCTACCAAACGGCCGGCGGGATTATCTGACTCCTTCAGCGCCGATTAGGCTGCCGCGTTGCCTACTATCTGCAAGTATATCGGTCTATCGCACTCCGCCGGCTATGGAGCGGAAAGGAAAGTCTCGGTGGGCGGCCAAAGGCCGCCCCTACGCACCGATTGGTTCGCCGCGGCCCGGCACAGTTGGTTGGCCGTAATAACCGGCAGCTTTGCACAGACAGCGGCAGCAAGCGGGTGCGGAATGTGTCGTAACCCGGTGCCGGGTCAGTGGCAATCAACTCCTTGTCCTGCACCCAAGGAAGGCCTTGGAAACATTGGTTTCCAAGCTGACTTTTGGTTTCTTTTGTTCAGAGACAAAAGAAACCCGCCGCCGGGGCGGCGGAATTTCCCCTTCCCGCCCGTGGCGGAACAAACTCTCTCGCCTCAAAAGGCGGAAGAGGACAACAAATCCCAATTTATGAACGAAAGGACGATCGCTATGCGCGTGATCTCCGGTACGGCGCGGGGACGGCGGCTGAAGGAGCTGCCCGGTATGGACACCCGCCCCACAACCGACAAGGTGAAGGAATCGTTGTTCAACATCATTCAATTCGATATCGAGGGGAGACGGGTGCTGGATCTGTTCGGCGGCACCGGACAGCTGGGCATCGAGGCCCTGTCCCGGGGCGCGGCTCACTGCACCTTTGTGGAGCTGAGCCGTCCGGCGGCAGCGCTGATCCGTGAAAACCTGAACAGCGTGGGCTTTGCAGGGGCTGCCGCTGTCCATCAGGGGGATGCGCTGGCCTTCCTGTCCTCCTGCCGGGAAAAATTCGATCTGATCCTGCTCGACCCCCCTTATCAAAGTGAATTGCTGGAAAATTGTCTGCAAATCATTACAAAGTTTGACATTCTCGCGGAACATGGTATAATGGTGTGTGAAAGTGCGGCCGAGACCCAGCTGCCTGCGCCGGAGCTGCCCTATGAAAAGGGACGGGAATACCGCTACGGCAAGATCAAGCTGACTGCCTACCGCCGCCATGGGAGTGTGCAGCTATGAGTGTCGCTATCTATCCCGGCAGCTTCGACCCGGTGACGCTGGGGCATCTGAATATCATCAAGCGCGCCAGCCAATGCTTTGAAAAGGTGATCGTGTGCGTGATGGTCAACTCCAGAAAGCAGGGGATGTTCACCCCGGAAGAACGGGTAGAATTCCTGCGCCGTGCCACCGAACGCTTTTCCAATGTAGAGGTGGATTTTTCCGACGAGCTGCTGGCTGAATACGCCCGGCGCAAGAAAGCCCATGTGGTGGTCAAGGGGCTGCGTGCGGTGTCCGACTTTGAGCAGGAAGTGCAAATGGCGGTCATCAACCGCAAGCTCAACCCCCGGTTGGAGACCATGTTTCTGGCCTCCAGCGAAAAGTATACTTACCTAAGCTCTACCATCGTCAAGGAGATGGCACGCTACGGTGCCGAACTGAGCGATTTTGTCCCCCGTGAAATCGTGGACGATGTGAACGCGCGAATGAAACAGATACAGGAAAGGACGGGTAACTGATATGGCAAACGGAGTGGAAGAACTGCTGGATATGCTGTTCGAAATGGTGGACGAGGCGAAGAGC
>JAGBTC010000108.1 GCA_017631545.1 Oscillospiraceae bacterium | reverse complement strand
GAGAAAAAGCGTGCCGTTCCGCTGGTGGGAAGTACGTGATCCGGGCCGGCCAGATAGTCACCCAGCGGCTCGGGCGACCACGCGCCCAAAAAGACCGCGCCGGCGTTTTTGATTTGGGGCAGCAGCCCCTCGGCGTTACGGGTGACGATTTCCAAATGCTCGGGCGCGATCTCGTTGGCGAGGGCAATGCACCCGTCCAGATCCTCACACACGATGGCACAGCCAAAGTCACGCAGGGAGGCTTCCATGATTTCCGAGCGCTCCAGATAACCGGTCTGGCGCACAAGCTCGGCATCTACCGCCCGAGCCAGCGCTTCGCTGTCAGTCAGCAGCACGGCAGAGGCCATGCGGTCATGCTCCGCCTGACTGAGCAGGTCGGCGGCAATGAACTTGGGATCTGCGCTGTCATCGGCAATGACCAGCACCTCGGAGGGGCCGGCCACCATGTCGATATCCAGCGTGCCGTAGGCCATGCGCTTGGCGGTGGCAACATAGGCATTGCCCGGCCCGACCAGCTTGTCCACCCGGGGAATAAAGCCTGCGCCGTAGGTCAGCGCGGCCACCGCCTGCGCTCCGCCCACCGCGATCACCCGATCCACCCCGGCGATTTTTGCCGCGGCCAGCACCGCGTTGTTCAAATTTTCCGTGGGCGGGGTGACCATAACGATCTCCTCCACCCCTGCCACCTTGGCGGGGACGGCGTTCATCAGCACAGAGCTGGGATAGGCCGCCGTACCTCCGGGGACATAGATGCCCACCCGGGACAGGCCGCGCACCACGCGCCCCACGCGCCCGCCGTCCGGGGACGTCCATTGCGCTGTCCCGGAAAGCAGCTTTTCGTTGTAGTCCCGGATGTTGGCCGCGGCGTGCTCCAGCGCGTCGATCAGCGCCTTAGGGCAGGCATCATAGGCCCGCTGCAGCACCTGCGCATCAATTTCGTAGGGGGCAGTTTTGTCAAACAGCAGAGAATACTTCTCCACCGCCGCGTAACCGTTTTCCTTCACGTCCAGCATCACAGCGGACACTGCGCGCTCGATATCTGCATTTTTCTGCGCCGCCCGGGCACGCATGGCGGCCAGCTGCTCGCCCTCGGCCGTTCCGTTGGCTTTGATCATTCGGATCATGCTCGTCTCTCCAATTCACGCTCGCAGGTTTCGATAAATTCAAGGATTCGGCCTTTGTGCAGCTTCATGCTGGCGGTGTTCACGATCAACCGGGCGGACACTTCCGCCACCGTCTCGATGGGAACAAGGCCATTGGCCTTCAGGGTCGCCCCCGTCTCTACAATGTCCACGATGCCGTCGGTCAGCTCCAGAATGGGGGCAAGCTCCACGCTGCCTTCGATTTTGATCACGTCCACATCCATGCCCTTTTTCTCGAAAAAGGCACGAGTGACCTCCGGGTACTTGGAGGCGATGCGGCGGGTCTTGTATGTGCCGTAAAAGTCGCTGCCATCCTTTACCGCAAGGGCAAAGCGGCATCGGCCGAAGTTCAGGTCCAGCACCTCGTAAAAAGCGCCGCCCTTTTCCAAAATGGTGTCCTTGCCCACCACACCCAGATCACACACACCGTGTTCCACATAGGTGATCACGTCGGGGGCTTTGGCCAGCACCGCGTCCATGGGGTAGTTGGGAATGGAGTGTACCAACCGCCGCCCGGGATTCTTGATGGGGGAGCAATCCAGCCCCACGGCTTCAAACAACTCCACCGATTTGTCCTGCAGCCGCCCCTTGGTCAGGGCGATACGCAAACGCTCGCTGCTCATAGGGACACCTGCCTTTCTCCGTCCTTATCGTACACCAGCACCGTCTGCACGCCTTTTTCCACTGCAAGCGCCATCGTCTGCTCCAGCTCCACACAGGGAGACAGCTCACAGGTACCGGCGGTGCAGCCATCCACTGCCTCCAGCGCCTGGGCAAGATAACCCGGCTCGTAGTGTACCAGCGTGCGAAGCTGGGCCACCGGAGTCTCGGGCAGAGTGCGGGCAACGGCGTCCACGTCCACGGCAAAGCCCGTGGCCTGTGCCTTGCGTCCGAAGACCTCCACAAGGTTGTCATAGCGTCCGCCGGAGAGCACCGCCTCACCCGCGCCCTCCACATAGCCGCGGAACACCACGCCGGTGTAGTAATCGATCTGATGTACCATACCAAGGTCAAAGCGCACATACTGCCCGTAGCCGGCGGCAGACAGCGCGTCGTAAAGGGCACGCAGGTAATCCACCGCGTCCGTGCGTCCGGCCAGCTTTTCCGCCTGAGCAAGCACTTCTTCTCCGCCGAACAGACGGGACAGCTGTTTGAGGGCGGCACAGGCGCTGTCATTCTCATAGGGAGCGAGCAGCTGATTAAGGGCAGCAAAATTCTTTCCCTCGATCAGTGCGCGCATACGCTCCAGCGTGTCCTCATCCGCATCCAGCCGGGCGGCCAATGCACGGAAGAATCCCGCCTGCCCCAGCTCCACGTGGAAGCGGGACGCACCGCAGCAGCGCAGAGCATCCACCGCCGTGGCAATGATCTCCAGATCTGCCTTCATGCCGTCGGCGCCGATCAGCTCCACGCCGCACTGGGGGATTTCCCGGTTGGCGCCGTTGTTGGCAGGGTTGGCACGGTAGACCTTCTGGTCATAGTACAGCCGCTGGGGCAGCGGCAGCGCGCGCAGCTTGGTGGCCGCCACCCGGGCAATGGGGGTGGTGGAGTCCGGGCGCATGACGCAGATCTTTCCGCTCAGATCCCCCACCTGCAGCATCCGCTCCTGAGGGATAGCACTGCCGGACAGGGCAAACAGGTCATAAAATTCGGTGTCGGGGGTGGATACCTCCAGATAGCCACGCCGACGGAACAGGCGGATCAGGCGGTTTTGCACCTCTCGCCGCTCCTGACACTCGGCAAACAGCCGATCCCGGGTACCCTCCGGGGTGTTAACGGTCATTCTCACAGGTATT
>JAGBTC010000107.1 GCA_017631545.1 Oscillospiraceae bacterium | reverse complement strand
TTCTATGGGGCATGGGATAGCCACCCCCAGGAACTGGCAAGACGGTCACCACCCTCACCGCCATCAACCTGCTGCTGTATGACTGCATGGAGGACGGCCCCTGGCTGGTGGTCGCCCCGAAGCGTGTGGCGGAGGACACCTGGAGCAAAGAGGCCGCCAAGTGGGAGCACCTACAGCACCTGCAGGTCTCCAAGGTCATGGGCACGGCGCGGCAGCGCGTCGCTGCCCTGGCTGTGCCGGCTGACCTGTACGTCATCAACCGGGAGAACCTGGTGTGGCTGATCGAGTATCTGGGCAACCGCTGGCCCTTCACGGGCGTGGTGCTGGATGAGCTGAGCAGCTTCAAGAGTGCCCAGGCGAAACGGTGGAAGGCCCTGCGCCGTGTCCGGGGCAGGATCCGCCGCATCATCGGCCTGACCGGCACCCCGCGGCCTAACGGCATCGAGGACCTCTGGAGCCAGGTCTACCTGCTGGACCAGGGTGCCCGCCTGGGCCGCACGCTGGGCGCCTTCCGGGCGAAGTACCTGGTACCTGAAAAGATGAACGGCCACATCGTCTACAGCTACAGGCCCCGCGACGGGGCTGAGGCGGAGGTCTACAGCCAACTGGCTGACCTGTGCATGAGCATCCGCAAGGAGGACGTGCTGCAGCTGCCTGGCCAGATATACGAGGACGTCACGCTGCGGCTGCCCCCTGCCCTGCTCAAGAAATACAAGAAATTCGAGCGGGAGGCCGTGCTGGAGTGTCTGGACGACAACGGCGAAATTATAGCCGGCACCGCGGCTACCCTCCGGAACAAGCTGCTGCAGTTTGCCAATGGCGCCATTTATGACATGGACAAGGTAGCCCACCACATCCACGACATCAAGCTGGACGCCCTGGAGGAGCTGATCGAGGAGGCAGGCGGCGACCCGGTCCTGGTGTTGTACTCATTCAGACACGACGCCGACCGGATCCGGCAGCGCATCACCTGCCGCAGCCTGGACACCTCCGCCGACATTGACGCCTGGAACCGCGGAGAGATCCCGGTGGCCCTGGCCCATCCGGCCAGCATCGGCCACGGCCTGAACCTCCAGTTTGGTGGCCATGTGACCATGTGGTTCGGCGTGCCGGACAGCCTGGAGCTGTACCAGCAGGCCAATGAGCGACTAAACCGCCCGGGCCAGACCCAGGTCTGTCGGGTGTACCACCTCCTCATGGAGGGCACCCACGACACCCGCGCCCTGCAAAATCTGGGCAAAAAGGAAAACGGCCAGGACGCAGCCATTGAGGCGCTGCGCCTGGAAATTGTAAAGGAGTGAGGCCGTGGATTTTAAGAAGTTCCGCGAAAACTGCAAACATGAGCACCCTGGCTTTAACATCGACCGCCAGCTGGAATACACCTGCAGGCACCCGGACAACCAGCCGAGGGGGTGTTCCTGGGGCGTGTGTGACAAAGAGCACTGCCCTTTATATGGTGGGCCCAAGACCGGAAAGGAGTAATAAGTCAGTGATTAAGTATTATTTGTTCTGCCTGAAATGGCTATGGAACCACAAATACTGGGAAAACAGTCGGCAGAAATGGAAAGCCATGGAGAAGGCATGGAAGGAGGCTAAAAAATGAAAAGACCCGAAATTCTGGAAGCCGCAAAGCGCTGCGTCTGTGGTGACCGTGAGCAGGATTACGGCAGCCCCGAGGACAGCTTCCGCACCATCGCCGGCCTGTGGAACGCCTACTTTATGGGGAAGGGCCTCACCTTCCCCGGTGGTCTGTTCAAAAGCGTGGACGTCGCGGCCATGCTGGCCCTGCTGAAAATCGCCCGCATCGCCTCCGGCCACGCCAAGGAGGACAACTGGGTGGACCTGGCTGGCTACGCTGCCTGCGGTGGAGAGATCGAAACGGAGGCGAGAGCATGAACACTGAACTGAAAAAGAACGCCGAAGGCTACACCGACCCCACCGCAGCGGCTACGCTGACCCAGGCGGAGCCCGGCGACGTCTGGGGCTACGGCCCCCAAGATATGTGCCTGGTCATCAAGAACCACGGCCCCTTCTCCAGCATCCTGCTGCTGGTGGATAGCTGCGGCGGCCCTGACGACGTCAAGATCATGACCGCCAAGGGTCCGAAGTATACCGACCCGCGCCGCCTCACCTACGGCCTGCACCGCAAAATGGGCCGGTATCTGGAGACGGTGAGCGTGGAGTGCTTCGACCACGTCGTCACCGCTGTGGAGAACGCCCTGGACATCTACCTGCCCAGGAAAAAGGCCGACACCCAGGATATGGACAAGCTGCTGGGGGACCTGGACTGTATGAGCGAACAGCTGGACGACACGGTGAGGAACCTGCGCGTCGAGCGCCAAAAGGCCACTAAAGCACAAAACCAGCTGGAGCTGCTGCGCGATATGTACAACGAGCTCCTGGCCAAGGTAATGGGGGGGGGAGATGGTGAATGATGACTAAAAAAGTAAAATTCACCCAGCGGATCGCCAACGCGGTCCGCGCCCTCCGGGGTGAACCCTGGCCCACAGTATTCGAGGCCGCGGTGCCCAAGGTGGAAGCGACGCCGCTGAGGCTGGAGACTTTCCAGGTCGAGCAAATTGTGCCGCTCATGGTCCTGGATATGCAGGGCCAGGAGACGATAGCGATGACCGTGCGGCGGGACCTGGCCTCCCTCATCGGTAAAGGCCTGATGGACGCCGGCGCCATTGAAATCACCAAAAACGTGGACCTGGACCGCGGTACACTCACCTTCCGGGGCCGGGTCCGTGTGGCTATGCCCGAGGAGGAAAAACATGGCTAATAATGAGAAGTTAGGCGCCGGCGTACCTTTTGAGCGGATCCGCCGCATCACCGGCTACCTGGTAGGCTCCCTGGCCACCTGGAACAACGCCAAAAAGGCAGAGGAGCGCGACCGCGTGAAGCACACCCTCACCCAGAAGGAGGAAAAACATGGCTAAACCCCAGAACGCCTACCTGGCAAAACAGCGCGCCAAAAAAGAGGCGGAGTTCCATGTACGACTGGCCGCCCATACCGAGGTCAAGCTCATGGCGCTGCTCATCGCAGCGAACCGGGAGCTGAAAGTCGGACCCGGCCGCGCGCCCTTCCTGCTAGCTGAGTTTATTGACGTCGAGATGCAGATAGCCCAGGAGATCCTGGCCGACGTGGGTGACAGCCACAAAAAGCGCGGCAACGGTGACGCGGAATTTTTACATACTAAGCGGGACCTGGCGGTGACCCTGAAGCGGATCCTGGGCCCTGACGCCTGGAAGCAGTACCGGGAACTGTTCCCCATGCTGCGGGAATATTGGGAAATTTAAGGAGGAAAAAAATATGATTAACTGGACTGAATACACCGACGTATGGCCCAAGGTGAAGCGGGCCGCGCGCACCACTATCAGCAGAGAAGGCGAGGGCGCCTACCCCACCGACTCCTGGAAAAAGACCATCCTTCTGGCCGAGCACAGCCCCATCCGGAAAATTAAATTTTCCTGGAAGTGGCACGGCCTCAAGAGCTGGGTCTCCGTCCATTTTGTCCGCCATTTCCAGGGCATCCTCCACTGGGTAAGCACCCAGCGGACTGACCGCACCGGCGTGGACCGGGACAACAGCCCCCAGAACACCCCGGTCGACCACGAATGTGAGGCGAACGCCCAGGCGCTCATCAATATCAGCCGCCG
>JAGBTC010000106.1 GCA_017631545.1 Oscillospiraceae bacterium | reverse complement strand
GTAATCGTTGGCCACCAGCAGCAGCACCGTGTTTCCACGGCAGAGCAGTTGCGCCTGCTCCAGCTTGGGCAGCTGGGCGGGGCGGTAGTCCCGGTTGGACTGGATCTGGTCGGCCAGATATTCCTCCAGCGCGTGCGCGGCGGTCTGTGCGGCGGTAGCGTCTTGGAAGGTGAGCAGCGCCAGCTCCTCGCAGGTGGCGCCGGAGGAGCGGTAGGCAACGGCGTGGGTCATATCCTCCCGGGCAAGGCCGGCGGCGGACAGACGGTACAGACCCCATGCGATGTCCGCCTCCAGCGGGTCAATGGGCTCGGAAAACGCGCCGCAGTCCAGCAGCTGCTGCGCCGTTTCCGGGGCGAAGCCTTCGGTAGGGGCGGTGGGACGGGTGCAGGCGCACAAAAGCAGCACCAGCGTCAGCAGGGGAAGCAGGATTCGTTTCATCAACTTGGCACCTCCGTGGGTTGGGGTGTGACATTCAGCTGCTCCATGGTTACGGTGTGGGTCTTGAAGTAATTGAGCTGAATGGCGTAGTGGGCGGCGGTCAGGTGGATGCCGTCCCGGCTGAAATCCTCGGGCAGCTGGCCGTCCACGGCGAATTCGGTGTAGAGATCCAGCAGGGGCACGCGCTTTTCCTGCGCCGCCCGGCAGATCATGCTGTTGTAGCGCAGCAGCTTTTCGTTTTTCAGGTAGGATGCGCCGCCGCTGGCGCGCACGCGCCCTTCGTTCAGGGGGATCAGGGTCTGCACATAAATCACGGCGTCGGGCTGTCGGGCACGGATGGCGTCGATGGCGGCGCAGTAGGCGCGGTAAAACGCATCGTCGTTGTTATAGCCCAGCTCGTTCACGCCAAGGTTGAGATACACCTTGCCATACTGCTTGCGTTCCAACGCCTCCAGCACCGTGAGGGTGCCCGTGTCGGTCCGGATGGCTTTTTTGGTCTCCAGCGTGAACACGGAAAGGCCGGTGGAGGTCAGATTGTCACCGCCTGCGCCGCTGAACAGGCAAAAGCCGTCGGTACGCGAATCGCCCACGAAGGCGGCGTCGGCGAAATATTCATTTTCCACCGGCTCGCTCTGGGGCACCGGCAGGGAGAAGTCGTAGGGGAGTGCGTCCGGGGGGACGACTGGCTCCGGCTCGGTCACCGTGGGTACGGCGGGCTGGTATACAGGCAGGTGGGTGCTGGCGGTGCAGGTGACCATCAGCAGCACGGCGCATACACTCGCAGCCAGAGCGGAAAGGAATTTGGAATGCATGAGGGCAGAACCTCCGGAATCATTTGTTGGTGCGTCGGGACAGAGAAAACACCACGCGCATCAGGGATGAGCCCAGCAGCGCGCCCACGGCAAGGCAGCCGGCGATGCCGAAGGTACGCAAAAGCGCGGACAGGAACTGCTGCGTGTCCCCGGCCACACAAAAGCGCATGGCGTCGTAAATGCCGCTGCCGGGGACAAGAGGGAGCAGGGCGATGATGAGGTATGAGGTGACCGGGCAGTGGCGTACCCGGGCCATTATTTCGGAATATACGGTGATGGCGGTGGCGGCCAGCAGAAAGCGCAGCATGATGTTGGGGGAAAGAAACTCCGCCAGCAGATAGATCAGCCAGCCCAGCGCGCCGCCCAGACTGCACAAAAGGATACCCGGGCCGTGTACATTAAAAATGAAGCAGAAGCCAGCACAGGCCAGAAAGGCGTACAGGCAGGGGAGAAGCCAGTAGAAGAACCATTCGTTCACGCTTTGCCCCTCCCTTACAGCAGCTGACCTGCCAACAGCGCCGCGCCGGTGCCCAGCGCGATGGTGGTGGCAGTGAGGATGGATTCGGTCACATGGGTCATGCCGGAAACGATGTCCCCGGCCACGATCTCGCGCATAGCGGTGGTCAGTGCAACGCCGGGTACCAGCAGCATCAGCGAACCGATGGTGATGGCGTCGGCATGCTGAGCAAGGCCAAAACGGACAAAGAGCAGCGCCAGTATGGCAGCCAGCGCCGAGGACAGCAGTGTGCGGAAAAAGACGTTGTTGCCGGGCAGCTTGTTCAGAAAACGGGTGGTCAGCCCAATGGACAGACCGCACAGGCCGCCAAACAGCGCATCACGCAGGCTGCCGCCGAAGAAGGGAGTGAAAAAGGCACCCACCAGACCGTGTCCTGCCAGGATGGCGGCGGTGGAGAAACGGGGGCGGCGAGCCAGCAGCTGCCGCAGCCGGTCGTGGGCCTGCTCCAATGTGGGAGTTTCACGGCACAGGGCGCGGCACAGGTCGTTGCACAGCTCCATATGATCCAGATCAATGCCGTGGGCAGGGATGCGGCACAGACGGGTGATCGGATGTCCGTCGGGTGGGGTGACGCTCACGATCAGCGTGTTGGGAATGGCGAACACCTGGGCATTTTCCGCTCCGTAGGCGCGCATCAGGCGTGTGATGGAGTCCTCCACGCGGTAGATTTCCGCGCCGCTTTCCATCAGCTGACAGCCCAGCTCCGCGCCCAAATTCAAAAGGACATTGTAATCCATGCCGATCCCTCCCCGGCCTTGAATACCGACATACTGCCCCAAAGGGGGCACAACATATCAAACTATATTATACACGGTTTTCTCTGGAATGAAAAGAGAAAAAATGCGGGAAACCGCCATAATTCGACGGTTCCCCGCAAGAAAGTTATTCCGGCAGGCGCACCGGAGCCAGCATGCGTCCGGCGTTGCAGATGGCCAGCACGGACACGCCCACATCGGCAAACACCGCAAGCCACAAATTGGACAGACCGAACACGGTCAGCCCCAGCACCAGCAGCTTGACGCCAAGGGCGAGAACGATGTTCTGCCGGGCGATGGAAAGGGTTTTTCGGGCGATGACCACGGCCAGGGTCAGCTTGGCCGGATCGTCGTCCATAAGCACCACATCCGCCGCCTCGATGGCGGCGTCCGACCCCAGCGCGCCCATGGCCACGCCCACATCCGCACGGGCGAGGACGGGGGCGTCGTTGATGCCGTCGCCCACAAAAACCAGCGTCCCGCCGGGGCGGCGCAGTTCCATCAGCCGCTCTGCCTCGGCCACCTTGTCTCCGGGCAGCAGCCGGGCGCGCACCTGATTCAGACCCAGCGTTCGGGCGGCGGCGTAGGCGGCCTGTTCGCTGTCTCCGGACAGCATTACGGTTTGGGACACACCTGCACGCTTCAAAGCAGCGATGGCACGGGGCGCGTTGTCCTTGATCCGGTCGCCGATCAGGATGCAGCCCAGATACACCCCATCTGCCGCCGTATAGATCACCGTGCCGGCCAGTGCATCTCGGTCGGGACAGGGGATGCCTGCCTGCGTCAGCAGGGGGCGGCTGCCCACCAGAACGGTGCGCGCGTCCACCTGCGCCCGTATGCCAAGACCGGGCAGCTCCTCGGCTTGGGTGGGGGCAGGCAGGTCGTGGGCATTTGCTTCCGCGCGTACAGAGCGGGCGATGGGGTGGTCGCTGAAGTGTTCCGCCCGGGCGGTGAGGGTAAGCAGCTCCTGCCGGGAGATGCCTTCCGGGTACACCTCCAGTACCTGAAAAACTCCGTGGGTCAGTGTGCCCGTCTTGTCAAAGACCACCACATCCGCTTTGGCCAGCGCCTCCAGATAGTTGCCGCCCTTGACCAGAATTCCCTGTCGGGACGCGCCGCCGATGCCGCCGAAAAAGCTCAGAGGCACCGAAATGACCAGCGCGCAGGGGCAGGAGACGACCAGAAAGATGAGTGCGCGTCCCACCCACTGCTGCCATGTGCCCAATCCCAGTATGGGGGGCAGCAGGGCCAGCACCAGCGCGCACACCACCACCGCCGGGGTGTACCAGCGGGCGAAGCGGGTGATAAAATGCTCGGTTTTTGCCTTTTTTGCTCCGGAGTGCTCCACCAGTTCCAGAATGCGGGATACGGTGGAGGCCTCGAAGCACTTAGTGGTACGCAGACGAATCACAGCGGTGAGGTTGATGCAGCCGCTGAGCACCTCGTCACCCTCCTGTGCCGAGCGTGGGAGCGATTCGCCGGTAAGAGCGGTGGTGTCCAGCGCGGACGCGCCCTCCAGCACCACGCCGTCCAGCGGCACCCGTTCGCCGGGCTTGACCAGAATGACTTCACCCACCGCCACTTGCTCCGGGCTTACCTGCAGCAGTTGTCCGTCCCGTTCCACATTGGCGAAGTCGGGGCGGATGTCCATCAGCGCGGCGATGGAGCGGCGACTGTGCGCTACAGCTAAGCTTTCAAACAGCTCGCCCACCTGATAAAACAGCATCACCGCCACGCCCTCGGCATACTCGCCGCAGGCAAAGGCGCCCACGCTGGCCAGCGCCATGAGGAGATTTTCGTCAAATACCTGTCCCCGGCGGATGTTGCCCACAGCCTTGGAGAGAACGGGCAGACCCACGGGGAGGTAGGCAAGCAGAAAAGCGGCCGGACGCAGAAGTCCCTTGGGGGCGAACAGCAGGGTGGCGACAAACAGGGCAGCGGAGAGCGCGATGCGCCGGAGGGTGCGCTTTTGCTTGGGACTCATGGGCGGTCACCCTCCTTTTTCACCGTACGACGATGCGGCAGTCCGGCTCCACCTTGCGGCAAATCTTCTGCGCCTGTGCCACGATGTCGTCAAAGCGGGCGTCCTCCGCCTCAAGAGTCAGCTTCTGAGCAAAGAAATTGATGCTCGCACCGGTCACGCCGTCCAGCGCGCGGATGGCGTTTTCCATCTTGGCGGCGCAGTGGGCGCACTCCAGATCGGTCATGTCGAAGGTTTTTTTCATGAATGATCACTCCTAAAATTTATATAATGGCAATGATTGGGGTCATTCCCCCATGTGCTCCATACCCTGTCCGAGAATGGAGCGAACATGCCCGTCCGCCAGCGAGTAAAATACGGATTTTCCCTCCCGGCGAAACTTGACCAGCTTGCCGGCTTTGAGCAGGCGCAGCTGGTGTGAGATGGCCGATTGGGTCAGTCCCAGCAGCTGGGCAATATCGCATACGCACAGCTCGGCATCAAGCAGGGCATACAGGATCTTGATGCGGGTGGTGTCGCCGAAGAGCTTGAACAGCTCGGCAAGGTCGTTAAGTGCCTCGTCCTCGGGCAATGTTTCGTTTGCCCGGCGAATGGCGTCGGGGTGCGTTTCCACACAGACGCAGCGGATCGCGTCCTCCATTGGTATCCCTCCTGATAACATATGAACAACTGTTCATTTGTTATTGTAATACTGCGCCGTCGGTTTGTCAACGGAGAAATTCAGGCTGCGGCAGACGGTGTCTTTCCAGTATCATACAGGGCCTTTCTGTGAAAAAGCCTTGATTTTTGGCGGGATTTGCGGATAATATATAGTGATTGTGAAGGGTGCATGTAACCGTTCTGTAATTACATAGCAGTACGAAACTGATATAATGACCCTGTATGATGGATGACTGCAGGCAGGAAGTCTGCGGGAGGGGATAAACATGGAAGAAACAACGAACAAGTCGCTGCCGAAAAAGCCGATTTGGATC
>JAGBTC010000105.1 GCA_017631545.1 Oscillospiraceae bacterium | reverse complement strand
GGACTCGATGGTCTGGGGCATGATACCGTCGTCGGCAGCCACCAACAGAATGGCCACGTCGGTAATCATAGCGCCACGGGCACGCATCGCGGTAAACGCCTCGTGACCGGGGGTATCAAGGAAGGTGATGGGCTTGCCATTGACCTCCACCTGATAGGCGCCGATGTGCTGGGTGATGCCGCCGGCCTCGCCGGAAACGACATTGGCGTTGCGGATATAGTCCAGCAGGGAGGTCTTGCCGTGGTCGACATGACCCATGACCACCACCACGGGAGCGCGGTTTTGCAGATCCTCTTCCTTATCCTCGGACACATCGATGAGGCGCTCTTCGATGGTGACGATGATCTCCTTCTCCACCTTGCAGCCCAGCTCCTCGGCCACGAAGGCGGCGGTATCGAAGTCGATGATCTCGCTCAGGGAGGCCATCACGCCGTTTTTCATCAGGCACTTGACCACCTCGGCGCCCGTCTTTTTCATGCGGCTGGCCAGCTCGCCCACGCCGATCTCGTCGGGGATCTTGACGGTGAGGGGCGTTTTCTTAGCGATCTCCAGCTGCAGACGGCGCATCTTTTCGGCCTCTTCCTGCTTGCGCTTGTTGCCGAAGTTGCCCTGCTGACGGCCCTTATTGTTGCGGTTTTGGAACTTCTGCTTGCCGCCCCGATCCTGCTGACGCTGGTCGGTGAAGGACTCCAGCCGCTCGTCATACTTCTCCAGATTGACATTGCCGCCCTTGCGGGTGTCCACCACCTTCTTCTCGGGGACACGGGTGGTGGGGGCAGCGGGCTGCTCGGCCTTGGGCTTGGCAGGCTGTTCCGGTTTGGGCGCATTTGCCTTGGTTGCCTCCGCCTTGACCGCAGCGGGCTCTGCCTTGGGAGCGGGCTGCGCCTTGGGCTCGTGATACACATCGGCAAAGACCGATTCGATGGAGTCGATCTGGTTATGCTGGGTGATATAGTCGAAAATAATGGCCAGCTCCAGATCGGTCAGCACCTGCATATGGTTCTTGGGTGCGGCGGAGTACTTGGTCATGATTTCGGCGATGTCCTTGGAGTTCAGCTTGAAATCCTTGGCTACTTCATGCACACGGTATTTGATCAAAAAAAGCCACCTCGATTCTTAGGATTTGCTCTTGGGCTTAAAGCTGCCGGTCAGCTTGCGTCCGGCAGGGCCGGGCGCTTTGGCAGCCGGAGACTTGGGTTTCTTTGCAGGAGCGGATTTTTCCTGCTTGGGCGGGGCGACCCATGGCTTGCGCTTGCCCTCACGCAGGTTCTTTTCGTGCTGACGCTGTTCCTTTTGGCGCTGGAGAGCCTTGGCGGCCTTCGCGTCCAGCAGTTGGGCGGCGTCACCGTATTTTTCTGCGTCCAGCGCGGCCAGTTTTTTGACCACGGCGGAGGCAAATCCGATGTCGGTCAGCGCCAGCATGGCCACGCTGCCGCGGCCAAGGACGAAGCCCAGTTCCTGCTTGCTTTGGGGAAGGGACAGCCAAAGTACATTGCCCGCTTCGCCAAAGTGGGCGGCACGGCGGCAGGTATTGGCAGCGGCGTCGTCGGCAATGAGTACCAGCTTAGCCTGTCGGGCGCGGCAGGCAGCGCCCACCGGCTCCTCGCCGGCCTCCAGCCGGCCGGCCTTTTTGGCCAGACCCAGCAGGTGGAGGATGGGGTCGTTACTCATGCTCGCCCACCTCCTTCATCTGCTGCTCCAGCGCGTCGTAGACCTCCGGGGACAGGGCGGTGTCAAAGGCCCGCTCCAGCGCCCGGGATTTGCGCGCCTTGGCAAGGCAGCCTTCCAGCGGGCAGACATAGGCGCCCCGACCGGGCAGCTTGCCCTTGAAGTCCAGCGATACCGCGCCCTCGGGGGAGCGCACTACGCGGATCAGCTCTTTTTTCGGTTTGTGTTCCCGGCAGCCAACGCATTGGCGCAGAGGGATTTTTTTGGGCACGGCAGATGCCTCCAATCACAGGGGGTAGGGGCGCAGAGTCTGCGCCTTATTCCGCTTCGGAAGCGGACGCTTCCTCGCTCACCTGCTCCTCTTCGGGGGCGGAGGCAGGCTTGATGTCGATCTTCCAGCCGGTCAGCCGGGCAGCCAGCCGGGCGTTCTGGCCCTCCTTGCCGATGGCGAGGGACAGCTGGTCGTCGGGGACGATGACGCGGCAGTTCTTGCCCTCCTCCAGTACGGTGACGCTGATCACATCGGCGGGGGAGAGGGCGGCAGCGATATACTCGGCGGGGTCGTCGGAGAACTTGATGATGTCCACCTTTTCGCCCTTGAGTTCTTCCACAATGGTGTTCACGCGGGAACCACGGGGGCCGACGCAGGCGCCGATGGGATCCACATTGGGATCGGCAGACCAGACGGCCAGCTTGGTGCGGCTGCCTGCCTCGCGGGCGATGGACTTGACCTCCACGGTGCCGTCGTAGATTTCGGGCACTTCCAGCTCAAACAGGCGCTTGACCAGACCCGGGTGGGTACGGGAGATGAGTACCTGCGGACCCTTGGTGGCCTTGCGTACCTCCACCACATACACCTTCAGACGGGTGCCCTCGGTGTAGGTTTCGCCCTTGACCTGCTCGTTGGCGGACAGGAAGGCGTCGGTATACTCGCCGCCGCTGGTGATTCGCAGGGCGATGGCGCCGGAGCGGGGGTCGATACGGGTGACGATGCCGGTCAGGATCTCATGCTCCTTGGAGGTGAACTCGTCATAGATCATGCCCTGCTCGGCCTCGCGGATGCCCTGAATGATGACCTGACGGGCGGTCTGGGCGGCGATGCGGCCGAAGTTCTTGGGCTTGATCTCCATGCGGATCACATCGCCCAGCTGGGCGCGGGGGAGGGCCAGCTGCGCCTCCTCCAGACTGATCTCGGTGCCGGGGTTATCCACCGTCTCCACGACATCCTTTTTCAGGAACATACGCACGGTGCCCTTCTCCTCGTCGGTCTCGATGGACAGGTTTTCGCCCACACCCTCGTGATCGCGGCGATAGGCGGTCAGCAGAGCCTGCGTGATCTTCTCCATCATGTAGCCGGGCTTGATGCCCTTTTCCTTTTCGATCTGGGCAATGGCGGCAAAAAACTCCTTGCCGTCCAGCTCGTTGCTGGTCGTTTTCTTTGTTGTTCTCTTAGCCACAGTAATTTCCTCCATTAGAAGCTGACATACAGGCGAACCTGTGCAAGCTCTTTTTTCTCAAAGGTGGTGGGGACACCGGCCACCTCGATGATGACGGTGCCGCTTTCGTCGTAGTTGGTCAGCACGCCCACATGCTCCTTGCGTCCGTCCCGGGGGCGGTACAGGCGGCACTCGACCTCGGCGCCCATGAACTGCCGGAAATGCTCCGGCTTTTTCAGCGCCCGGTCGGCGCCGGCAGAGGAGATCTCCAGCGTGTAGCTGCCCTCGATGGGGTCAGCTTCGTCCAGCTTGTCGGACAGGGGGCGGGACACCGCCTCGCAGTCCTCGATGGAAACGCCGCCCTGCTTGTCGATGTAGACCCGCAGAAACCAGGTGCCTGCTTCCTTGACATATTCCACATCCCAGATGGTGCAGCCGGCAGCTTCGGCAATGGGGGTGGCCAGTTGGGCGGTCAGATCGGTGACTTTTGCCATGCGCGTCCTCCTGTTTACGGCCGACAGGTTGGTCGGTCGGCGTTTTTTTCAATCAAAAAGAGCGGAGCCGAAACCCCACTCTGTCCAATACTACCTCGTTTACACAGATACTATACCATAAAAATACAATTGACGCAAGGCTTTTTCCGGGATTAATTTGAAAAAGTGCCGCAATCCCTTGATGCCGCTGCCCCGGCGTGATAAAATGGGGCGGAATAAGTCGTGAGAGGAGGGGAAGCGTTTGATCCTGACCTATCAACAGATGGGGGATCGGCTGGAGGAGATCGCCGGGGAATTTCCCGACGCCTTTTTTGAAGAACTGGACGGAGGCATCCAGTTGGAGGAGAAAGCGCTGCCCGACCCCGCCTTTCCGACCGGAGAAATGTATGTCATGGGGGAATACTGTCACGATCTGCTGGGGCGGTACATCGTGCTGTACTACGGCTCCTTCGCCGCCCTGCTGGCCGAAGAGGACGAGGAGGTCTGGCTGGACGAGATCTTTGCCACCGTGGCCCACGAATTTACCCACCATCTGGAGGACACCGCCATGCTCCACGCCCTGGACGATGCGGACGCGGCCTTTTTACGGGAAGCGTTGGCGGAATACGAAGAAAAATAACAAGAGCGCAGGAATTTCCTGCGCTCTTGGCTTTATTTCAGCTTGGCCAGCTCCTTGCGGATGGCTTGCGTGAGCAGATCCTGCCCCTCGGGGGAGCGCAGTGCGTCCAGTACCGCTGTACGCAGCAGCTGCTGGAACTGCTTGCCCTGCAGCACCGCGTCAAACACCGTTCCGCCGTCGCCCACCGGGGCAGCGGGCTGGGGAGCAGGCTTGGGCTTGATGGGGGCGTAAGAGGGCGCGGGGGTGTCCT
>JAGBTC010000104.1 GCA_017631545.1 Oscillospiraceae bacterium | reverse complement strand
CGCATCCATGGCCGGGATGTACGCACCATTCCCAAAGCACAGCTGTACGAAATGTTCGGCACGGCCATGCAGTTTGACTTCCTGTACGCCGACACCATCGAGGAAAACATCCGTTTCGGCCGCCCCCTCACCCATGAGCAGATCGTGGATGCAGCGCTCACCGCTCAGGCCCACGACTTTATCACCGCCCGGCAGGAGGGCTATGACTATGTCCTTGCCCAGAAGGGCACCAACATCTCCGGCGGACAGAAGCAGCGCCTGCTCATCGCCCGCGCGCTGGCCGCCCGGCCGGACATTCTCATTCTGGACGACAGCTCCTCGGCGCTGGACTACAAAACGGACGCCGCCCTGCGCCGGGCGCTGGCCGAACGGGTGAAGGGCTGCACCGTGGTCACCGTGGCCCAGCGTGTCAGCTCCATCAAGGACTGCGACCTGATCCTTGTGCTGGACGAGGGGCGCATCATCGGCATGGGTGACCACGAACACCTGCTGAACACCTGCCCGGAATACGAGCAGATCAGCCAGTCGCAGATGGGAGGTGCTTTCGTTGAGTAACGGATTCGGAGGACATGGCGGCCCTGCCGGCCGCTCGGCAGGGGTAAGCTTTGAAAAGCTGGACGCAAAGCGCACCCGAAGCGTCATGCTGCGCCTGTGCAAGTACATTCTGCAGCACTGGCCGCTGTTTTTGCTGGCCATCGTGCTGACATTGGTTTCCAATCAGCTGGCCCTGCTCGGCCCCACCTATTCCGGCGACGCGCTGGACGCCATCGCCGCCGAGGGGGGCGTGCAGTTTGATGTGGTGTGGGAGAAGGTGCGCCGTATGCTGGTGTGCTATCTGCTTTCCGCGGTGCTGACCTACCTTCTGACCCTGCTGATGGTACGCATCAGCCAGAAGATCGTGTACACCATGCGAAAACAGCTCTTTGAAAAACTCACCCATCTGCCCGTGGGCTACTTCGACACCCATGCCACCGGCGACATCATCAGCCGCATCTCCTACGACATCGACACGGTGAACGCCTCCCTGTCCCACGATCTGGTGCAGGTGATGACCAGCATATACACCGTGGCCGGTTCGCTGATCTTCATGTGGAAGATCTCCCGTCCGCTGATCCTCGTCTTTGCAGTCACGGTACCCATCTCCATCTTCTTTGCCCAGTACCGCTCGAAAAAGGTGCGCCCCCTGTTCCGCAAGCGCTCGCGCAAGCTGGGCGAGCTCAACGGCTACGCCGAGGAGATGCTCTCGGGCTGCCGCACCATTCAGGCCTACGGCCGGGAGGATGAGATCCTCAGCCGCTTTGATCGGCGCAATGTGGAAACCACCGACGCCTATTACGATGCGGAGTACTACGCCGCCGCCCTCGGCCCGGGCATGATGTTCATCAACAACCTGTCCATCAGCCTGATCGCCATGTTCGGCGGTATCCTTTACCTCTACTCCCAAAACGGCACGCTGGCACAGACTTCTGCGTTCTTTATCACGCTGGGCGGTGTGGCCAAGTTCGTGCAGTACTCCCGTAAATTCGCCGGCCCCATCAACGAGTTTGCCAACATCATGCACGAGTTCCAATCGGCCTTCTCCGCCGCCGAGCGTGTGTTCCGTATCCTGGACGAGGAGCCCGAGCCGGCCGATGTGCCGGACGCTGCGGTACTCACCGACGCCCGGGGGCAGGTGGACATGGAGAATGTAT
Organism: Oscillospiraceae bacterium; assembly: GCA_017631545.1. Classification (GTDB taxonomy): domain Bacteria; phylum Bacillota; class Clostridia; order Oscillospirales; family Oscillospiraceae; genus Lawsonibacter. Next base: position 938 of record JAGBTC010000104.1, on the reverse strand, counting down.
GCTTCAGCTACACCCCGGACAAGCAGATCCTCCGGGATGTGGATGTTCATGTACAGCCGGGCAAGACCATCGCTATCGTTGGTCCCACCGGCGCAGGCAAGACCACCATTATCAATCTACTCATGCGCTTTTACGATGTGAACGACGGTCTCATCTGCGTGGACGGACACGAGCTGCGCCAGCTGACGCGATCCTCTTTGCGTGGGGCGTACACCATGGTGCTGCAGGACACATGGCTGTTCCACGGCACGGTGTTTGATAACATCGCCTACGGAAGAGAAAACGCCACCCGGGACGAAGTGATCGCCGCCGCCAAAGCCGCACGCATCCACTCCTACATCGAGAGCCTGCCCGACGGGTACGATACCATGCTCTCAGATGACGGCGTTAACATCTCCAAGGGTCAGCGCCAGCTCATCACCATCGCCCGGGCCATGCTCAGCCACTCGCCCATGCTTATTCTGGACGAAGCCACCTCCAATGTGGACTCGCGTACCGAGATCCAGATCCAGCAGGCCATGAACAAGCTCATGGAAGGGCGCACCTGCTTTGTCATCGCCCACCGCCTGTCCACCATCCAGCACGCGGACACCATCCTCGTACTGCAAAACGGCACCATCACCGAACAGGGCACCCACGACGAGCTGCTGGCCAAAGGCGGCTTCTACGCCAAGCTGTACAATTCGCAGTTTGAATAAAAAATACCCGGCGCTTCTTTTCCCGAAGCGCCGGGTATTTTTATGGGGTCTGCTCCCTGTCGTTCCAATAGTTGGCGCAGAAATCGCGGAAGCTGAGCGCCGCCTTGGACATATATTTCTTGGGATTCCAGAACAGCGCCATGTCCCGGTAGGCAAACGCATCCGCCACCGGCACATAGCAGTTGGGTTTGAACAGATCCACCTCATAAGCCGAGGCGGAGGTGAGGGCCACGCCGAACT
>JAGBTC010000103.1 GCA_017631545.1 Oscillospiraceae bacterium | reverse complement strand
CCTTCAGGCCCTCATCGTTGGGGTCCAGGTTGTTGACGTCGTTCAGGTTCTCCATGGTTTAGTTCCTTTCTTTCTTGGCGTCATGGGCGGCGATGATGAGACGGGCTGCGGCTTGTTTTATGCCCTCCATACGCTTGGCCCGCTCCTCCGTGGTCAGCTGCGGGCGGTGGACCCGCACAATGGCGGTGGGTGTCATGCTGTCCATGTTGCCTCCTTATATGGTTTTTAACTGATATGTATGCCGCGGTGGTTGTCCTTTATTCGTGATTCTCACTCACGTCATCGGTCAAAAAAATAAGATCCCTCTCGGCCCTCGTAAGTCCCAGCGATCTAGTGGCCCGCACAATTACAGTTGCGGTAAATTCACTTTCTCCCGCTTTCAACTTATAATAAGTAGGGAGGGATACGCCCCAGGCGGCAGCCAGCGCCACCGGCCCCAGACCGGACGCGTCAATCTTTTCCTGCAGCATTTTCACATTCGTCACGCTCTCACCTCCTCGATTAAGAATGTGATTATCACTCACGAAATTTATTATAGCGATATAATTTCTTTTGTCAAGATGCTTTATCAAAAAACTTGATTTTTAATCACACGATGCTATAATGGAGGCGTGAGGAGGTGTATATATAAATATGTTACAGTTGTACGAAAATATTAAAATCCGACGCAAGGAGGCAAAAATGACCCAGGAGGAGCTGGCGCGCCGTACCGGCTACACAGACCGGTCGTCCATTGCACGGATTGAAAAGGGGGAGATTGACCTCCCGCAGTCAAAAATAAAACAGTTTGCGGAAGCTCTAGGCACCACGCCCGGCCATTTGATGGGTTGGGACGCTGAGCCTGAGGACCTGGGTGCTGTAGCTGCTCAGGTGCTTGCGGATCCCGGTCTGCTGCAGCTGGTACAGAACTACATGGCCATGAGTGAGGCCGACCAATATGCCATGCGCCTCATGGGTGAGTCCCTGGCAGCGAAAAACAAAAAAGACTGACGCGGAGCGCGTCAGTCAGAGGTGGAACAGATTTTTTATAAAGCTCAGCACGATGCGGAGCTGGTATTCGTCCAGTTTGTCAATAATTTCAATTAGTTCAGTTTTTAGGGTTTCAATCATAAGGGCAGCACCTCGTTGGTATTTTTCCGGGGCGAACGGGCGGAACGCCTGTTCCATGGTAAGGATAACAAATAATTTTAGAAATTGTCAATAAACTCCGGCAATTTCAAAATTTTGAATTTATTATAATAATTGTTAAGTAAAAATGCCGTCGAAAAAAAGGAGATGGAAAAATAATGTGGTTACTTCCGAAGTTACTGCCAGAAGAAATACTCATATATTTGCGGAAGTCCCGGACAGACGACCCGACCCTCAGCGTGGAGGAGACGCTGGCCAAACATGAACAAATGTTGAATGAATGGGTGGCGCGTAACCTGGCCGAAGGTGAGGAAGCGCCGGAGAAGATCCCGGAGGCGAACCGGTACAGGGAAGTGGTCTCCGGTGAGACCATTGACAGCCGGCCGCGCATGAAGGCCCTGCTCAAAAAAGTGGAGTCCCCAAAAATTAAGGCCATTTTAATCGTTGAGCCGCAACGTCTCAGCCGTGGCGACCTGGAGGATATTGGCCGCCTGGTGAAGCTGCTGCGCTATTCAAATACCCTAGTCATCACCCTGCAGTACACCTATGACCTGCGGGATGAGCGCGACCGTGATATGTTTGAACGGGAGCTAAAACGCGGTAATGAATTTTTGGAGTACCAAAAAAGGATAATGAACAACGGCCGGCTGCTCAGTGTTTCAAACGGCAACTTTATCGGAAACACTGCACCATACGGCTACAGAAAAACAGCCATAAAGGAAGGGAAGCGGAAGTGCCACACGCTGGAGCCTGTACCGGAGGAGGCCAGGGTGGTCAATATGGTTTTTGAAATGTACGCCGAAGGGAACAGCGCCGGCAAGGTGGCCCGCACGTTGAACAGTATGGGTATACCGTCACCCTCTGGAAAAGAGTGGGGCGCCGAAAGTATAAAGCCCCTGCTGACAAATGTGCACTACCTTGGCAAGGTCCGCTGGAACCACAGAAAAACGGTAAAAATAATTGAGGATGGTGAAGTGGTGGTGACCCGCCCGCGTAGCAGTGAATTTCTGGAGTACCCAGGCAAGCACCCCGCCATTGTCAGCCAGGAACTCTGGGACGCCGTGCAGGCCATCCGTGGCAAGCTGCCACCGGTTAAGTCCAGGGCGCGCCATGCCAATCCCTTCTCCGGTCTTGTCTTTTGTAAAAACTGCGGCCGGGCCATGTCGCGCCGGACCTATAAACGCGAAGGTGCTGCATACCAGCCGCCCCGCCTGCTATGCGATAAACAGGCAGAGTGCGGCACCGCTTCCTGCACCGTTGATGAAATGACCGCGGAAGTGGTGAAGGTATTAAAAGAGGCTATACAGGACTTTGACATACGGATAGCCACCCACGCGGAGGACAGCACAGCCCTCCACCGTCAGCTGGTGGATCAGCTGGAGAAACGACTGGAGGCCCTGAACAAACAGGAGCTTTCCCAGTGGGACAAATACACCCAGGAGGGTATGCCGAAGCATATTTTTGACCAGTTGAACGCGAAGGTATTGAGGGAAAAAGAGGAAGTCCAGGAGGCCCTTTGCACCGCGAAGGACACGCTGCCGGACCCGGTAAACTACAAACAGAAAAAGGCCACCTTTGTCACAGCCCTGGAGCTGCTGCAGGATCCGGATGCACCGGTCAAAGAAAAAAATCTTTTCTTGAAAAAGTGCATTGAGCGCATTGAGTACCACCGGGCCCGAAAAGACAACGGGAACCGCCGCTGGGGTGACCCGGAGCCCATGGAGCTGGATGTCCACTTGAAGGTGTGACCCTTGCCCCGCTTGGCTCCGGGCCGGTTTCGGCCTTCATTTCCATCCAGGTGGTCCGTGTTCGTCGTCTCCACCATGATGGAAATGAAAAAAAAGCATAAAAAAAAGAGGGCACCCCGAAGGGTGCCCTTTTCTCGTTTTAGTCGTGATTATCGTTAGAATGTTGACTTACTCAGTCCACGGCAGATTCGGTGCGTACTCCTTCTTGTCCTTATGGTCATAACTCCACAGAAGGGTGCGCATGAAGTTTGCATACACTTCCGCACCGTGGGTCATGACTTCGGAAGTTCCGTCGGTGTTGCCGCTGAATACCTTCATCATCCGGGAAATCTCCAAATTTACGCCCATAATGCCGTACTTGGTAGCGTTAAGCTGTTCCGTACCCTTGGAGGAAGACATAGTAGCCCTGCCCAGACGGTAGTCACTGGCGTCCATGTTGATTTTGTACTGGTCAATGGAGTCCTTTAAGGTCTGACCGTACTTTTCAAGCCATGCCTTTGTCAGCTTATCAACCAGACGGAAGGCCATATTGCACATGTGGTAGGTTGCGGAAGATGCCCAGATCACATGCGAGCCGTAATAGGTACTGTAATCGTTGTTATGGCAGGACACGAACGCTACAGCATCGGGGTACTCAGCCATGACAGCATCAATGTACTGGGTTTCCGGTTCGGAATACGGAGCAGAGCCGCCATAGTTGTACTCGCCTACAGAGCCGCTTGTGCTGTGATTAACACCAAAATTATTATGAATTGCCACACCGTTCGCATTGACGTGGGACATTTGCCAACCGTCAATGGCTGTCTGAGAAGTCAGGCAATACGGATTGGCGCAGGGAATAACGACGATACGGGCATTTCTGCGAACATCATCGAAATCGGGGTTCGTGACGATTTCTTCCAGCGCATAATACAGACCCCACACGCCGACCCATTCAGTGTGAATACCACTCAGGAAAATCAGCGTAGGTTTCGTCTCATGTCTACCAGAGTCTGCCATGTCGGGCTGAGTCAAACCACCGG
>JAGBTC010000102.1 GCA_017631545.1 Oscillospiraceae bacterium | reverse complement strand
GCCAACTACGACGTCTACGTTGCCGGTGACAAGTTCCTCTTCTGCCAGGTGGCCTCCGGCGGCCTGAATCTGGACGATGTCGTCTTCATTCTTGGCACCCTGACCATGGACAAGACGGACAGCTATGGCGAGCTCAGCGTGGAGACCTACGCCCGCGGCGTGGACATGAAGGGCAACGAAGTTATGGTGCTGGTGAGCAAGACCATCAACGGCACCACCTATCCCTCCGACGGCGCTCCTGAGCTGGAGCGGGGCTACTACTCCGTTGCCGACCACTCCGACCGCTACGCCAAGAAGGAAGGCGTCAAGGAGCTGACCGGCTTCGAGCCCCGTTATAACAAAGAGACCAAGGCGCCGTTTGTGTCCTCGTACAACTTCGGCGTCAACGACATGGTGTACACCGGCACGGGCACCTACAACGCCGGCTACTCCTATAACCAGTCCACCACCGCCTACATCGTGGTGGAGGGTACCTATGACCAGAGCACCCCGCTGGAGACCATCACGAAGACCGGCTCCATCGAAGTCATGCTGGACCGCAATTACAACATCGCCAACCCCATCGCTCTGCTGACCAAGGCGGAGGATGGCACGAACAATATCGAGGCCGTGGTCATCCTCACCAACCTGACCACCGCCACCCAGATGCAGACCATCTACATCAGCCAGGAGAACTTCACGGAGGATGGTAGTCTGAAGCCCAGCGGCCGCGCCGCCAACGGCTACTGCTACGATGTATATGACGCCACCACCGGCGACATTATGACCATCACGGCTGATATGCCCGAGGAGATCACCAAGCCCGGCTTCTACCGCGTGGCCAAGAACGCGGAGGACGGCACCTGGACGTTCTATCTCGCAGGCGAGAACAAGGCGTACAGGGTTTCCTCCATCTACGGCCAAACCGATGCCGAAGATGGCTACGCCGACGGTATCGAGTATGGTAACGTAGCCTACAGCCAGACCTTCGACTACATCAGCTCCAACAAGATGTATGGCTGCAGCAGCGATGTTATCGACAAGGTGAAGACCGTCACCGGTGCCAAGGTCATTGACCTGCGCAGCGAGGTCGTGGATGGCAAGGTGACCGCGATCACCACTGTGGATCAGCTGTCCGCCGCTAAGACCAGCCGTCCCAACGAGGAGCTCTTCTTTGACGCCTATGTGAATCTGGATGGTACCGACGTGGTCAAAACCATCTTCATCACCGATGCGCGCAAGAAAGAGGAGATGCTCTACAACAACACCATGCTGTACGCGAAGGAAGCGCTGCCCACCACCGGTGGTAAGTATGAATTCTATTTGGCGGAGTGCGAGATGGACAGCGACCTGACCGTTGGTCAGATTGTGGAACTGGATCTGGACAAGGTCACGGTCACCGCCACCGAGGGCGTTACCGTTACCACTTCCGCCCTGTATGTGTGCACCTATAATCTGGAAACGGGAAGCTACAACCTGAGGACGCGGCGCACCCAAGACGGCGGCGAAAACAGCGTGCTGGGCTACTGGGGCTACACCCAGGGTCTGCACAAGAAGGTCACCGCCATCGACGGCAACACCGTCACCGTGGACCATGTCCACTCCTCGTGCAGCAGCGTGGGATGTGCCGAAACAACATACAAGGCCTACGCACCTCTGGTCCTGAAGCCCAACGCCTACACCGCCGTGATCGACCTGACTGGCAATGGAATTGAAAGCTGGGCTGAGTTCAAGGCAGCGCTGCGGTCGCCGGAGGGACAATTGACCGACTATTATGTGGACTACTACCAGCCCAACGGCCTTGCCATGACTTCGACCAAACCCGCCGACTGCGTCCCCTCCCTCATCGTCATTACTGACGTCGCAGAAAAGCCCCAAGCGCCCACCATTCTGTTGACCAAGGATACGGTTTTGGAGAATTCTAATAATGCCGGTGTGGAATTTATGGTTATCAAGCCTGGCGCTGTCGACACGGGTGTGTACGAACTGGGTGATATCTACGACCTGGCGGGCAAGACGGTGATTCTGGACCCCAATGGTCATACCAACACCTGCAAGACCAAGTACTCTGGCTGCAGCGGCTTCTTTAAGGTAACTGGCAGTGACGAGGATTCCATTACCGTGGATCACCTGCTCCCCAATGGGGACACCAACTGGGAGTATGGTATGCACAATATCATCACTCGCTGGGACGATGATGAAGTGGTTATGCTGACCGATGCCCATACCGACTACTCACTTACGGCCTCGAGCACGAGTACGAATAACTATGGTTGTGGTATGGCTTGCTATAATTATAGTGATGCCTACTGCGAGGCCGCCATGCAGCTGGATCTGTCCAACTCCGACATTCCTGTCTACGACCTGGTGACCGGCGACACATATGACGTGGCCTGGCTGAAAGAGCGAGTCAAGGATACGGTCGCAACCCCAGACGCAATTCGGAGCAACAATGGAGAGGCTCTCCTGCTCAGCTATTGGTGCGCAGACGGCAAGGATGGCTGGACCGAAGACGGTACCGCTACGCCGACGGCCATCTTTATTATGGCTGAAGACGCGCACACGGTGCGTCCCAATACCGCACAGCCGCCTCTGTGGCGTGCACGCAGTGGAGACGTGCTTTTTGCGGATGATGCTCCGGATACTAAATTCAACAGAGCCATGAAGACCGAGAAGGCCTACGGCATTAACGATGTTGACGGCAGAACGGGATTTGAGGACGGGATGAACGTTTACCTGCGTGTCAACTACTACACGGAGAAAAAGACGGGCCTGTTCGTAGCGAAGAATACCGCCGACGGGTTTGCCCAGCTGGTATACCAGACGCCCGGAGAACTGAAAGAGCAACTGGCAACCCTGGGCATTGACGAGCTGACCGAGAACAATGCATTCATTGTTAACAGCAACTATACTCTGGACAGTATCAATGAGGCTCTGGCAGCCGAAAAGGCTGTGAAGGCAGCCGTGGCTGAGGGCAGAAATGGTAAGGTCTATGTGTATGTGGAATCTATTTCCTAAACTCCGGCGATCAACCTTAGAATCAAAAACTTAACAAGATAAGTTCACCGGGCGGCTCATAGAGCCGCCCGGTGTTTTTTGCATCAAAAACGGCCGGTCATTCGCAGTTGCGAATGACCGGCCGTTAACCTTGCCTGTTTATTCTTCTTCCACCGGCAGCTCCACCAACACCGGTTCGTGTTGGCAGGCACGGACATAGGTCAGCAGATCCTCCCGTTTCAGACGCAGGGTGGAGGTGGACAGCCCGGGGTGGGCGCTGATGTACTCCTGCTGCAGCAGAGGCTTGTCGATGACCAGCTGCACGCGGTTTTGGCTGTCAAACAGCAGCTCCAGCGCCGACACCGAGCCGGGTACGGTGTGCAGATACTCGGCCATATGCACCCCGTCGGCAAAGGACAGGCGGGCGCAGCCCAGCTGGGCGGAGAGGAATTTGGTCTTGAAGGGCTTTTGCGCGTCCATCATCAGCAGGTAAAACTGCGTCTGCTGGCGGTTGCACAAAAACAGGTTTTTGCAGATGGGCGCGCCCAGCTGCGCCTCGATGTTCCGGCAATCTTCCATGGTGTCCGCGTGGTCGTGATCCACCCGGATATAGGGGATGGACAGCTCGTCCAGCTTTTGGTAGATGGCCTCCTCCGCGTCCGTGCGGCGTTCGGCGGGGCGGCCGGTGTAAACGGTATCATCAATATACATGACAAAATCCCTCGATCAGTTTTTCAAACTCTGCATGGGGGCGGGGATCCGGCCACCACGGGCGATAAAGTCGGCGGAAGATCCGGGGTGGACGGGCATGACGGGGGCGGAGCCCAGCAGACCGCCGAACTCCACCATGTCGCCCACCTTGCAGCCGGGGGCGGGGATGATGCGCACGGCGGTGGTCTTGGAGTTGACCATGCCGATGGCCGCCTCGTCGGCGATGATGGCGGAGAGGGTCTCGGCCGTGGTGTCGCCGGGGACGGCGATCATGTCAAGACCCACGGAGCATACGCAGGTCATGGCCTCCAATTTATCAAGGGTCAAAACCCCGGAGGAGGCCGCGGCGATCATGCCCTCGTCCTCGCTGACGGGGATGAACGCTCCGGACAGACCACCCACGTGGGAGGAGGCCATCACGCCGCCCTTTTTCACCGCGTCGTTCAAAAGAGCCAGCGCGGCGGTGGTTCCGTGGATGCCGCAGGTCTCCAGACCCATTTCTTCCAGAATACGGGCTACGCTGTCACCCACGGCGGGGGTGGGGGCGAGGGACAAGTCCACGATGCCGAAGGGAACATTCAGCCGACGACTTGCCTCCTGTGCCACCAGCTGACCCATACGGGTGATGCGGAAGGCGGTTTTCTTGACGGTTTCGGCCACCACGTCAAAAGGCTGACCCTTGACGGACTGCAGGGCGTGGTACACCACACCGGGGCCGGATACGCCCACGTTGATGACCCGCTCCCCCTCGCCAACGCCGTGGAAGGCGCCGGCCATG
>JAGBTC010000101.1 GCA_017631545.1 Oscillospiraceae bacterium | reverse complement strand
GTACCTGCGCACGGGCGCACTCCCGTTCCAGATCGGCGCGGATACGGCTGTTGGCCGCCACACCGCCGGCAATGGCCAGTTTCCCATAGCCCGTCTGCTCCACCGCTGCCATAGCACGGGGCACCAGACTGTCGCTGATGGCCTGCCCGAAGCTGGCGGCAAAGTCCCTCAGATCCAGCTGCTCCCTTTTCTGCTGGCTGTTGTGCAGCAGATTGAGCGCCGCCGTCTTCAGCCCGGAAAAGGACATATCCAGCTGCGAGCCGCTCACATGCGCCCGGGGCAGCTCGTACCGGGTGGCATCGCCCCCCTGTCCCAGCCGATCCATGGGCGCGCCGCCGGGGTAGCCGATGTTCAGCACGCGCCCCACCTTGTCAAAGCACTCCCCTGCCGCGTCGTCCCGGGTGCCGCCCAGCACGGTCATATCCGTATAGCTTTTCACATCCACAAGGATGGTGTTGCCCCCGGACACGCACAGGCACACAAAGGGCGGCTCCAGCGCAGGATGGGTGATGTAATTGGCAGCGATGTGTCCCCGGGTGTGGTGTACCGGGATCAGGGGCACGCCCAGCCCAAAGGCCACTGCCTTTGCAAAGTTGACCCCCACCAACACCGCGCCGATCAGCCCAGGGGCGTAAGTCACCGCCACCGCGTCAATGTCCTTTTTCGTCAATCCGGCCTGCTCCAACGCCTGCGCGGTCAGGGGCGTAATGGCCTCCACATGCTTGCGCGAGGCGATCTCAGGCACCACACCGCCGTAAACGGCGTGCATCTCGATCTGGGAGGAAATGCAGTTGGACAGTACCTGCCGCCCGTCCCGAACCACCGCCACGGCAGTCTCGTCGCAGGACGATTCAAAGGCAAGAATATTCATTTGCTTATTCCTCCTTCCACTCCACCGCCGGCCGCGGCTGCTCACCCGGGGCAAGGGGCAGCTGGATAAAACGCTCGTAATACTGCGGTGGGATCTGCTTTTGGTACATACTCTGGTGGACTGCCAGCAGCTCTTGGGCGCTCACATCCCCTGCGCCGCGAATCAGCGTTTCGTAATGGACACCGAACAGGGCGCAATCATAGCCCGCATAGCGAAAGCCGTTGCGTAGGTAAAAGTCCAGCCGACGGCGCTGCAGCGCCCGCTCCTGTTCATCCGGGCTGTTGTCCCGTTCGGCCTCACCGAAGATGCCGCGCATAGGGGCGTAATACTCTCCCAGCAGCGCCAGAAGCGCCGTGCCAAGCCCCTTGCCCCGCTCCTCTTTTACGGTGCCCAGATAGTCCAGTAGGGCAAAGGGGACACCCGGCTCCAGCCACATCAAGGCGTAGCCCACCAGCCGTTCCCCGTCGTACATTCCCAGCGGCTCGTACCGCCCGGAATCGCGCATACGCTCCATGACCTGCAGCGACTTCAGCTCGCTGGGTGGGAAGGCGCGCTTCATATGGTCATAATAGACCCGCTCCATCTGAGCTTTATTCAGCGCTCTGATTTCCATGCTCACCAAACTCCCGGGTCATGATCACCGCGTCCTCGCGCGGATGCTGATAATAGCCCTTACGCAGCCCGGCTCGCTGAAAGCCGTGTTTTTCATACAGGGCGATGGCCGGCTGATTGGACGCGCGCACCTCCAGCGTGAGGAAGGCCAGATTTACCTCGCCAAAGCGGCAGAATACATCCAGCAGCGCCGACGCCACGCCATGACGGCGGGCGGCCTCCTCCACGGCCACATTGTCGATATAGCCCTCGTCCAGAATGGCGTGCAGACCGGCATAGCCCAGCACGCCACCCTCCCCGTCCTCCGCCACGATAAAGCAGGCGTTAGGGTCAAACAGGGCATCCTCCAGCATATTTTCCGTCCACGGCATGGAAAAACAGGCCTGCTCCAGCGCCAGGATTTGGGGGATGTGCCCTCGATCCATGGGGACGATTTCGTAATACATCGCAAACACTCCTTATCCCAAGGCATTACACTTTATGATACACCACCCCGACCCACCTGTAAAGACGGAAATTCCCCGCCAACGCCCCATTTTTTATAGACATTTTTTGTCGTATGTGCTATCATGGACGGTAAGTATGCCAACAATAGACCCAGGGGGTGTATTCCATTGAAAATCAATGTTCTGGGCATCCATTTTGACGATCTGACTGTGGCGGAAGCCGTAGAAATCGGCAGCCGCTTTCTGGACAGCGATTGCTTTCATTATGCAGTCACTCCCAACCCGGAATTTATCCTCTCCGCCGAGAAGGACGGGGCGTTTCGTTCCATCATCAACCGCGCCGACCTTGTCCTTGCTGACGGCATCGGCGTGATCCACTCCGCCCGTCTGCTGGGCACGCCGCTGAAAGGGCGTGTCACGGGTGTTGATTTTGCGGCAAATATGCTGGCTGAACTGGATCGACGCGGCGGACGGCTGTTTCTGCTGGGCGCAAAGCCCGGCGTGGCGGAAACGGCGGGCGAGAACATCTCCCGTCAGTACCCCAACCTGACCGTATGCGGCACCCACGACGGCTATTTCAAGCAGGACGAGCCGGTGGTGCAGACCATCCGGGAGGCAAAGCCCGACCTGCTCTTCGTCTGTCTGGGCGCGCCCAAGCAGGAAAAATGGATGGCCGCCCACGGCGCAGACACGGGTGCGAAGCTGGCCATCGGTCTGGGCGGCGTGCTGGATGTGTACGCCGGGACGGTGCAGCGCGCGCCGAAGGCATTCCAGAAGCTGGGCATGGAATGGGCCTATCGTCTTTACAAAGAACCCAAGCGCTTTGGGCGCATGGTACGCCTGCCGCTGGTGCTGGTCAAGGCCGTCAAGCTGCGGCTGGCCGGCGGCACGAAAAAGGAGGATGCATGATGGCCGGTAAACTGATCGTCTTTGAGGGAACGGACGGCTCGGGCAAGTCCACCCAGTTTAAGGCGCTGTGTCAGCGGCTGGACGGCATGGGCCGGGATTATCAGCGGCTGGTATTCCCCCAGTATAAAGAGCCGTCCTCCGCACTGATCCGTATGTACCTCTCCGGCGAATTTGGCTCCCACCCCGGGGATGTGAATCCCTATGCCGCCTCCGCCTTCTATGCGGTGGATCGCTACGCCTCTATGAAGAAGGTGTGGGGAGAGCATTATCGCTCCGGCGGGCTGATCCTTGCTGACCGCTATACCACCTCCAACGCTGTACACCAATCGGCCAAGCTGCCCGAGGGGGAGCGCGCGCAGTTCTGCCGCTGGCTGGATGAGTTTGAGCATGACCGTCTGGAGCTGCCCCGAGCCGATCTGGTCATCTATCTGGATATGCCCACCCAACAGGCGGTGCAGCTGCTTCGCAGCCGGGACCAGTCCACCAACACCACTGCCGACATCCACGAGGTAGACGACGCCTACCTCGCCTGCTGCCGCGCCGCCGCGCTGCAGGCCGCGCAGGTGC
>JAGBTC010000100.1 GCA_017631545.1 Oscillospiraceae bacterium | reverse complement strand
CGGACGGCTGCGTTTTTTAGAATGTATTTCCTTTGAAATCGGACTTGGGGGGCAGGTAGTCGCCGAAGTAGGAAGCGAAGTCCATGTCCAGCGCGCTGCACAGCTCCAGTACCTCCACCATGGTGTTGTCCAGTACGGGGATGCCGTTCTTCCTGCGCTCGGCCACGGCCTCCACTTCTTTCTCACCGTGGGTGTAGATGCGCTGTGCGCCCTCGGCCTTGGGGGAGTTGCGAAGCTGCTGCAGGTAGTCGGACAGATGATCCTTAATGGCCTGGGCGTCGCCGAAGATGTTGGGGTCGATGGCCAGAAAACCGTGGCAGATCAGCCCCTGATTGTTCATGGTGGTCAGGTGGGAGGGGGCGCCCAGGGACAGGATGGAGGAAAAGATCTCGCAGATCATGCCGTAGCCGTAGCCCTTATGGCCGCCCAAATGCTCGGTGTCGCCACCCAGCGGCATAATGCCGCCGCCGTTCTTGGCGGTGATATTTTTGAGCACATCGTCCGCGTCGCAGGAGGGCTTGCCGTCCCTGTCCAGCGCCCAGCCCTCGGGCAGCGGCTTACCCTGCTTGTTGTACACCTCCAGCTTGCCCCGGGTGACCACGGTGGTGGAGGCGTCGAAGAAAAAGTCGTAGGGCTCGGCAGGCATGGCGATGGCGATGGGGTTGGAACCGATCATGGCCATGCGGCCGTTGGTGGGCACCATGATGGCGGTGGAGTTGGTACAGGACAGGCCGATCAGACCCTGATCACAGGCCAGCTTGGCATAGTAGCCGGCGATGCCGTAGTGGTTGGAGTTGCGGGCAGTGACGATGCCCATGCCGCATTGTTTGGCCTTTTCGATGGCCAGGGTCATGGCCTTGTGGCCGATGAGCTGCCCCATGCCGTCGTGGCCGTCGATGACGGCGGAGACGGGGGTCTCAAAGACCACCTCGGGCTGCGCGCCCGGCTTGATCATGCCGCGCTCAATGCTCTTGTGATAGCGGGCCATGCGCTGCATACCGTGGCTTTCGATGCCGAACAGATCGCTCATGAGCAGCACATCGGTGATGATGCGCCCCTGCTCCGGGGTGAAGCCGAACTTGGGGTTGGTGAATGCGTCCATGCACAGACGATCCAGCGTCTCGTAGCTCCAGATCTGATGTCCCATAAATAAAATGTCCTCTCTTTGGCGGATTTTCCTTATTATACAACAGTGGGAGTGAAAAGAAAATACGCGGGGCAATGAAAGTTTCTCGGCGTGAGAACAAGAAAAAGAGGTTGAAGCAGAGCTTCAACCTCTTTTTGTATATGGGGGAGATTACACGCCTTCCTTGGCGCGGCGCATCTGCTCGGTCTCGGTCACGCCGTTCTCGGAGGTGTGGCCGGGCAGGGGGATGAGCTTGTCGTTGATGGCATCCAGGATCCAGCCGGCCTGGGGGAAGAAGAACTCGTCAAACTCGAAGGGAGGAGTGATCCAGTTGCGGGCGCCCACAACGACGGGAGGCGCATCCAGATCGTCGAAGCACAGCTCGGTGATCTTGGCGGCCACATCGTTGAGGAAGGAGCCACGGGCGCAGGCGTCGGAAGCCAGCACCACACGGCCGGTCTTGCGGACGGACTCCACGATCTTGGTGTAGTCCAGAGGAGCCAGAGAGTGCAGGTTGATGATCTCGGCCTCCAGACCGTACTTCTCGCTCAGGGTCTTGGCGGCGTCCATGGCGCGGTACAGGGTGGCGCCGATGGTCAGGATGGTGATATCCTTACCGTCGCGCACCTTGTTGGTGTCGCCGATGGTGATCTCGTAGCGCTCCTCGGGCACGCCGCCCTCGTGGAACTGCTCGCCCACATCGTACAGACGCTGGCTCTCGAAGAAGACCACGGGGTCGGTGCCCTTCAGGGCGGTCTCCATCAGACCCTTGGCCTCCCAGGGGGTGGCAGGGAAGCACACCTTCAGGCCAGGGATGTGAGCGCACAGAGCGGTCCAGTCCTGGCTGTGCTGGGCGCCGTACTTGGAGCCCACGGACACGCGCAGCACCAAAGGCATCTTCAGGATGCCGGCGGACATGGACTGCCACTTGGACATCTGGTTGAAGATCTCGTCACCGGCGCAGCCGATGAAGTCGGCGTACATCAGCTCCACCAGCGCGCGGCCGCCGGACAGGGCGTAGCCGACGGCGGTGCCCACGATGGAAGCCTCGGCCAGGGGGGAGTTGAACAGACGGCAGTGGGGGAAGGCGTCCATCATGCCGCGGTACACGGCAAAGGCGCCGCCCCAGTCACGGCAGTCCTCGCCGTAGGCGATGAGGGTGGGATCCTCGTAGAAGCGGTCGTAGATGACCTCGGACAGGGCGTCACGCAGGTTGAACAGCTTCATCTTGGACACGGGCTTGCCGTCGGGGCCGATGGGGTTGCGGCTCTTGCTCTTGATCTTCTTGTAGCCCTCGGCCTCGGACTTGGGCACGGTCACCTCGGGCTCGCGGTCGTCGAACTTGTCCACGACCTCGTTGGAGTACATCAGACGCTCCACCACGGCAGGATCCTTCTTGAAGTCGCAGTAGGGGCTGATCTCGGGATCGGCGGCGGCCTTGCAGATCATGGTCATGCGCTCAGAGGTCTCGGCCAGGATGGCATCCACTTCCTTCTGGGTCAGCACGCCGGCCTCGATCAGCTGGGCGGGATAGGTGGTGAGGGGATCCACTTCCTTCCAGGCGTCCATCTCTTCCTTGGTGCGGTAGGCGTTCTGGTCGGAGACGGAGTGACCGGAGAAGCGGTAGGTGAGGGTCTCCATCAGCACGGGGCCCTGGCCGTTACGCAGCAGCTCCAGCTTGCGCTCCATGGCGTCGATGACGGCCAGGGGGTTGAAGCCGTCCACGGTCTCGGCGTGGAACTGGGTGGGGCTGATACCGGAAGCGATACGGCTCATGCAGCCCTGGCCCATGGTCTCGCCGCGGGTCTGGTCGCCCATGCCGTAGGAGTTGTTGAACACATTGTACAGGATGGGCATGCCGTCGTTATGGCTCTCCCACAGGGTCTTGTACTGATCCATGGCGGCGAAGTTCATGGCCTCCCACACGGGGCCGCGAGCCATGGAGGCGTCACCGATGTTGCACACGCAGATGCCCTTTTTGTTGTTCACCTTCTTGAACAGAGCCGCACCGGTGGAGATGGTGGCGGAGCCGCCCACGATGGCGTTGTTGGGGTACACGCCGAAGGGCAGGAAGAAGGCGTGCATGGAGCCGCCCATGCCCATGTGGAAGCCGGTCTCGCGGGCGAAGATCTCGGACAGCGTTCCGTACAGGATGAAGCGGATGGCCAGCTCCTTGACATCCTTGCACTCGCCCAGCTTCTGGGTGGAGCGCAGGCACTTGCCCTCCAGGAAGGTCTCCATGACCTTCATCAGATCCTCGTCGCTCATCTTGTTGATGGTGGACAGGGCCTTG
>JAGBTC010000099.1 GCA_017631545.1 Oscillospiraceae bacterium | reverse complement strand
CACCCGGAAGGGTGCACTGCTCCGCAATGGCGCAGACCTGTTGCGCCGCCTCTTCCATCTCCCCGGCGGTAAGGGCGCGGATATCCACCTCGAACCAGCAGGTTTCCGCCACCGCGTTGGACACCGTACCGCCGGAAATGACACCGCAGTTGAAGGTAGTCCCACCTTCCCGGCTCAGAGCCTCAATGGCCGGGATCTTAAAGCAGCACTCCCGAATGGCAGAAACTCCATCGAAATAGTTGTTGCCGGCGTGCGCGGCTTTTCCGGTCACTTCCACCCGGACTTTGCAAATGCCCTTGCGCGCGGTGGTCATCTTGCCGTCGGTGCCGGTCTCACAGTTAAAAAGCGCCATGGCCCCGGCGTTCTGCTCGGCGATAAATTCCCGGCTGGTGGGAGAGCTGATCTCCTCGTCCGGCGTCATAATGAGCTTGAGCGGATGCCGGCGATAGCCGCAGGCAGTCAGCGCCTCCATGGTCAGCAAAGCGCAGGCAAGGCCGCCCTTGCAGTCTACCACACCCGGACCGTAAAGTTTTCCGTCTTCCTCACGGACTACCTCGGGGCCGAACGCCCCCAGAGGGTGAACCGTGTCCATATGGCCCATGAAAGTAATGGGCTGGTTTTCGCTGTCATAGTCCGTTTCCACGGTCAGCTTAGCGCCCATCCCCAGATCCGGATACCGAACGGCGCGAAACCCCCGCTCTTGTGCAAATGCAGCAATAAATTCAACCAGTCGATTGAGCCGCTCCGCCTCCCGGCTTGGAGTCTCGATGGCTACAATGTCCTTCCAGAACTGTTTGTATACCGGCTGCAAATCATCAACCTTTTGAAAAAAATGTTCCATGCGCGACACCTCCGACAAACCTCGCTGAGCTATTTCAATTTATTATTATACTACAACGCACAAATTCCGTCAATTTACAATCTCCTGCCCGGCGCGATGCCAAATGCGCCCCCCAAACAGGAAAGATCCCGGATCGCAAATGCGATCCGGGATCTTTGATTACTTTGGCAGGATGCCGGGGCATTACGCCTCGTACATCTTCTCCATGCGCTGGAGCTTCTCGTAACGGGCCTTGGCCGCCTCCTCGGACTGGGCGAACAGGGCGCTGGCGCGCTCGGGGAAGGAGCGGGTCAGAGCGGAGTAGCGGGCCTCGTTCATCAGGAACTCCTGATAGCCGCCGGCGGGCGCCTTGCTGTCGATGGTCAGGGGGTTCTTGCCCTCGGCCTTGGCAGCGGGGTTGAAGCGGAACATGTTCCAGTAGCCGCACTCAACGGCCTTCTTCATCTCGGCCTGGCAGTTGGTCATGCCGCCCTTGATGGAGTGCATCTCACAGGGCGCGTAGCCGATGATGAGGGAGGGGCCGGGATAGGCCTCAGCCTCAGCGATGGCCTTGAGGGTCTGCGCCATGTTGGCACCCATGGCCACCTGAGCCACATAGACATAGCCGTAGCTCATGGCGATCTCCGCCAGAGACTTCTTGGCGATCTCCTTACCGGCGGCGGCGAACTGCGCCACCTGACCGATGTTGGAGGCCTTGGAGGCCTGACCGCCGGTGTTGGAGTACACCTCGGTGTCAAAGACGAACACATTCACATCCTCGCCGGAGGCCAGCACATGATCCAGACCACCGAAGCCGATGTCGTAGGCCCAGCCGTCGCCGCCGAAGATCCACACGGACTTCTTGGACAGGTACTCCTTCTCAGCCAGGATGGCAGGAGCGGTGGGGCAGCCGTCAGCGGCGGCCTTCTCCAGCTCGGCAACCAGCACCTTGGTGGCCTCGGCGTTGGCCTCGCCGTTCTCGGCGGTGGCCTTGAAGTTCTCGACCGCGGCCTTGAACTCGGCAGAAGCCTTGTCGGAAGCGGCCATCTCGTCGATCTGGGCGATCAGGCGGCTGCGAATGGCCTTCTGGCCCAGATACATACCCAGACCGTGCTCGGCGTTATCCTCGAACAGGGAGTTGGCCCAGGCAGGACCCTTGCCCTCGGCGTTGGTGGTGTAGGGCGCGGTGGCGGAGGGGCCGCCCCAGATGGAGGAACAGCCGGTGGCGTTGGAGATATACATACGCTCGCCGAACAGCTGGGTGATCAGACGGGCATAAGCGGTCTCGGCACAGCCGGCGCAGGAGCCGGAGAACTCCAGCAGGGGGGTCTTGAACTGGCTGCCCTTG
>JAGBTC010000098.1 GCA_017631545.1 Oscillospiraceae bacterium | reverse complement strand
GTAGCGGTGGCTGTCCTCGGCGGTGATGGCGATGCACTTGCTGTCCAGAATGGCCTGAACCTCCTCGGGATGGCCGGCGGGATGGCTGCAGCAGTAGATCATCTGACCCTCACGCAGGGAGTGGAACTCGGAGGGATCGATCTCCGTGACCTTGGCCAGGAAATCGCAGCGAGCCCACATCTCATCGGCGGTAGCAACCATCTCCGCGCCCATCTTGACATAGGCTTCATCGGAGAAGCCAGCGCCCTCACCGGCGCCGGCCTGCACCAGAACGGTGTGGCCCGCAGCCTTGATGGAAGCGACCTCCATGGGAGTGCAGATTACACGCCACTCGCCTTCCTTAATGTCCTTCAATACGCCGAAAATCATAACATAGTCCTCCTTTTTTTGTGGAACATAAGCGATAGAATTCTAATCCTTTTTGTCAGAAAATAGAAGCCGGTTTTTGACAAAAACCAAATAATTTGGGGGATTGTTTTGGAACACACTCAAATGCGAAGCAGCAGCTCCATGGAGATCACCGCAGTTCCGCCCACCTCCACCGCGTCATTGCCGACGCTGCGGGTGCGGATCTGACTGCAGCGACCCATATGCTCGCCCTGCACGATCAGATGCTCCCCTTGCGGCGACAGTACGCCGCGGTCGACCAGATACGCCGTTAATCCGGCGTTGGCGGTGCCGGTGGCACATTCCTCCGGAATACCCCACAGCGGGGCGAAATTGCTGCACCGGGCAGCGATCTCTCCCTCTCCGGGACAGAACATATGCACGCCCACCGCATCCATCCGCTGGGACAGGTCGCAGACAGCCTTCTCATTCTGCACGGCGGACAGCAGCGCCGCCCGGTCACGAACCGGCAGCAGAATGTCGGTCAGGCCGGAATTGACCAACGCGGCTCTCAGTCCGGGCCAGCAATGCTCCTGCCCCAGAGCGTAGGCCGCCAGCACCTGCTCCTGCTCCTGCTGCGTCAGCTCCCTCAGGATACGGATGGGACGAATGGTAAGGAACACCTTGCCATCCTCCACACGCACCGTCTGTTCGCCTGCGGCGGTGACGAGGGTAAAGCTGCCGTCTGACACAAGCCCCAGCTCCCGCAGTACGGAAAAGGAAGCAATGCTCGCGTGACCGCACAGCGCTACCTCTCCCGTTGGGGTGAAATAGCGAATATGCACATGCTCCCGGTCAAGCGGACGGACAAAGGCGGTCTCGGAGTGCTTCAGCTCCCCGGCAATGGCCTGCATGAGGCTCTCATCCGGGAATGGGGTATCCCCATCCAGAAGCACCACGCCTGCCTGGTTTCCGCCGAATATATTCCGAGAAAATGCGTCCACCACAAAGGCCCGCATCTGCACCCTTCCTTTCCTGTCCGGGATCGGCCGAAGCCTTCTTACTTTTTCTTGGCCAGAGCCGCGACCTTGGGGAAGTTTCCGATGATGTGGTCATAACCGCCTTCTGTATGAGGGATCAGGCAGTTGGTACAATCCTTGAGCCCTTCCTGTGTGTAACAGAAGTTGCCGCCGCATTCTTCGCCCAAAGCATAAAGCGGACAATAACAGAACAGGCAGTTGAAGCAGTCCGGGTCCGCATTGGAATGACACGGAAAATACGCACATTCCTTATTGGCAAAAAAACGAAAACAGTTTTTCTTCTCCACCGGTACCCCTCCCTTTCCTTTTCTGTTGCGGCACGGGCAGCAGCCCGTGCCGCATGATGGTTGTCCTGCTCTTAGAATTTACCCACCTGCTCGGGGATGATCAGAGTGGCCTCCGTCTTGGCAACGACTTCCTCGATGGAGCTTTCCTCGTTGACCTCACGCAGGATCAGACCCTCGGGCACGACCTCGATAACGGCCAGCTCGGTGATGATCCACTTCACACGCTTGTACGCGGTCAGAGGCAGGGTGTTCTTCTTCAGGATCTTGGCGCCACCCTTCTTGTCGGTGTGGGTGGTGATGACGATGACATTTTCAGCACCGGACACCAGATCCATCGCGCCGCCCATGCCAGGAACCATCTTGCCGGGGATGATGTGGGAGGACAGGGAGCCCTCCTCGTCCACCTGCAGAGCGCCCAGAATGGTAGCGTCCACATGACCGCCGCGGATCAGGCCGAAGGAAGTGGCGGAGTCAAAGAACATGGCGCCGGGAATGACGGTAACATACTTGCTGCCGGCATTGGAGATATCCACATCCTCGTTCTCGGGGGTGGCAGCGGGGCCCATGCCCATGATGCCGTTCTCGGACTGGAAGATGACCTCAACATCCTCGGGCAGGTAGTTTGCCACCATTTCGGGCATACCGATGCCAAGATTCACCACATCGCCGTCACGCAGGAAGCGTGCTGCACGCCGGGAGATTACAACCTTTGCGTCTTCCATTATTTCTTTCCTCCATCAACGATATAGTCCACCAGCACGAACGGGGTCATCACGTTCTCGGGGGGGATCTCACCGGGCTCAACGATCTTCTCCGCCTCAACGATGACGGTCTTGCAGGCCGCTGCCATCAGGGGGCAGAAGTTGCGGGTGGTGCCCTTGTAGTAGATGTTGCCCAGCTTGTCCACGATGGAGCCCTTGATCAGGCAGACATCGCCCTTCAGAGCGGTCTCCAGCAGGTAGTCCTTGCCGTCCAGGGTGATGACCTGCTTGCCGATGGCAACATCGGTGCCCACGCCGGTGGGGGTCAGCACGCCGCCCAGGCCGAAGCCGCCGGCACGGATCTTTTCCGCCAGAGTGCCCTGGGGGGTCAGAATGACCTCCATGGTGCCCTCGCTCATCTGCTTGCCCGTCTCGGGATTGGTGCCGATGTGGCTGACATGCAGGGTCTTGACCTTGTGGCGGGCGATCAGCTCGCTGACGCCGCGCATGCCGTACTTCTCAGCGCCTTCGGGGAAGGAGGTATCGTTGACGGCGATGGTCAGATCCTTGACATCGCTGTCAGCCAGCGCGTTGATGATGGAATCGGGAGTGCCATGACCCAGGAATCCGCCAACCATGACGAAATCGCCGGACTTGACCATGGCCGCCGCTTCCTGAGCGGTGATAAACTTATTCTTCTTCATGTTAAACCCTCACTAACCTTATTTGATCCCACGCTTGACCATCTCCGCCACAGCGAAGCTGGCCACATCGTCGGCATAGGTGCCGGAACCGAAGCCGGCATCATAGCCCAGCTCCTTAGCCAGCTCATGGGTCACGCGGGCGCCGCCGCAGACCACGATGAAGCGATCACGCAGACCCTCGGCCTCCAGCAGCTCGATGAGTTCGGTCATGTTCTGGATGTGAACATCCTTCTGGGTCACGGTCTGGGAGACCAGCAGAACATCGGCGTTCAGCTCCAGACCCTTGCGGATGAACTCCTCGTTGGGGATCTGGCTGCCCAAGTTATAGGCCTCGATCATGTCGTAGCGCTCCAGACCGTAGTGGCCGGCGAAGCCCTTGCGGTTCATAATGGCGTCGATACCCACGGTGTGGGCGTCGGTACCGGTGGAAGCGCCCACCATGACCACCTTGCGGCCGATGTTCTTCTGGATGTACTCGTTGGTCTCCTCCATGCTCATCACATCGGATTCCACGGTCACCACATGAATATCCTCGTAGTTGACGGTATGCACGCAGCTGCCGTAAACCACATAGAAGGTGAATTCCTTGTCCAGCGCCTGATGGAAGGCCACATTTGGCTCCTCCAGACCCATCTTCTTGGCGATCTGGCGGGCAGCCTCCTCACCCTTGGCGTCATCCTTGACCGGCAGGGTGAAGCTGGTCTGAACCTTACCGTCGTTCATGGTGTCGCCGTAGGGCTTCAGCTTGGTCAGATCCAGAGTGGTATCAAAATCGTTCTTATGCGTATTGTAAAGTCCGGAACTCATTGTGCAGCCACCTTACCTTTCATGCGCTCAATGAAGGGGTTGAAGTACTCAGCGCCCTTGACCACAACGCCGCTGAGACCCTTACCGCCGTCCTTGGGACGCTTGACATCCGCGAAGATGCCCTTCTCGATGGTGGTGAACAGGCCCAGCTCCTCGATCTCGCCCAGCAGGTCGGTCGCCTTGGTGAGCACTTCGTTGGCGCGGGACTGAATGATGCCGCCATCCTTGTAGGTCAGCTCGGCACCCAGATCCTTCATGGTACGGAAAATGTACTGGGCATTCTCGATGGCCAGCGCACGGTCGGACATGAAGGGGGTGTGGATGGCCTCGGTCATCATGCCCAGCAGCTGCAGCCGCTGACCGGTGAGGATGGCCACCATGTTGAACAGAGCGTCCTGAATATGACCGCGGAAGATGTTGCCGGTCATGAACTTGGTGGGAGGCATATACTTCAAGGGCGCCTTGGGGAAGATCTCGCGGGCCATCTGTGCCTGCGCCAGCTCATACAGGAAGGTGTTCTCCACGGAGGGATCCATCTCGAAGGCGTGGCCCAGACCCATCTGCTCCTCGCGCATACCGGCGCGCAGAGCGAAGGCCTCGTTGAGGAACTGGGAAGCCAGCACAGTGTGTGCGCTGGTGATGGCGTCGTCGGTGGTGAGGTAGTTGTCCTCACCGGTGTTGATGATAACGCCGGCGTAACCGTTGATGATACTGGAGAAGTACTGGTCAACGATGGTGCGCTGCATGTTGATGTCGCGGAACAGGATGCCGTACAGAGCGTCGTTGAGCATCACGTCCAGACGCTCCAGAGCACCCATAGCGGCGATCTCGGGCATACACAGACCGGAGCAATAGTTGCACAGGCGGATGTAACGGCCCTGCTCCTTG
>JAGBTC010000097.1 GCA_017631545.1 Oscillospiraceae bacterium | reverse complement strand
CCGTCGTTGTCAAACTGGGAGAAAACGTTATTCCAGATCTCCATATAGCGGTCGCAGTCGCAGCCCACGGTACAGCCGGGCTTGCCGCAGCCGTACTCTTCACCGCGGTCATAGTAGATCTCGGAGCAGGGGCCGCAGGGACCGGAGCCGTGCTCCCAGAAGTTGTCCTTCTTGCCGAACTTGAAGATGTGGTCGGCAGGAACACCGACCTCCTCGTTCCAGATGCGATACGCCTCGTCATCGGCAGGCGTGGTCTCGTTGCCCTCAAACACAGAGGGATACAGGCGGTTGGGATCCAGGCCCACCCACTCGGGAGAGGTCAGGAATTCCCAGGACCAGTGAATGGCTTCCCGCTTGAAGTAGTCGCCAAAGGAGAAGTTGCCCAGCATCTCGAAATAGGTGCCGTGGCGGGCGGTTTTGCCGATGTTCTCGATATCACCGGTGCGGATGCACTTCTGGCAGGTACACACCCGGTTACGGGGAGGCTCCTGCTCGCCGGTGAAGTAAGGCTTCATGGGCGCCATGCCGCTGTTGATCAACAGCAAAGACGCATCGTTCTGGGGGATCAGGGAAAAGCTGGGCAGGCGCAGATGCCCCTTGCTTTCGAAAAAGGACAGGAACATCTCACGCAGTTCGTTGACGCCGTATTTTTTCATCGTTTATTCCTCCGTATTCTCTCGTTGGCCGCTTACTCGCGGTTGACGCTCATTCCAATCAGGTTCAGGTCAAGGTCAAAGGAGAAGCCATACACCAGGCGCTGCTCCGCGTACTCACACTCAAACCACGCGATCACGTGTTCTTCGATTTTAGCTTCCTCGTCCGCAGGCACGCCGCTGGTCCAGGTCTCTTTCACTTTTTTCAGCTTGCCGTACTGCTGCTCGTCCACATCCATCTGCTTCTGGATTTTCTCCGGGGTGATCTCTACCTGAGTGACAATGTCATCCCGGATCCGGTCACAAATCGTTTCGAACTCGTCTGCAATCAGCAGGTCGAATACCTCCTGTCCCGCAGCCAGCAGCGCCTGCTCATCCATATCCTCCGGGATGGGAATCTCGCTGGCGCAGCCGGACAGCAGCATGGCCATCAACAGGCCAAGACAGGCCACACGCGTCCATTTTTTCAGCTTCATTTGTTTTCCTCCTTGCATCAAAAACGCCCCTGACCGTACGGTCAGGGGCGAAGTATACACTCTCGCGGTACCACCCTGATTATGAGAAAGCAAACACCGCTGCCTGTTTCTCATATCTCGGCTATCCGATAACGGGGATAAGGCGTTTCGCTCTTCACGAACCGTTCGGGAGCGGCCTGCACGGCGGACCATCGAGGGCTTTCACCGTCCCCTCTCGCTTGGGATGTCCATTCCGCGCTTGACTCCGTCATTACATTTACCCAGATATTGTACCACAATTTCCGCGCTTGTCAACCGCTTTTCGCGCCCATCAATGGCATTTCAGCCTTCAAAGTGCCGCACAAAAATCTCACTGTGTTCCAAAAACGCCTTCACGCTGTCAAAGCCCAGACGGCGCAGCAGTTCGGGAACATAGGGGTTGTCCAGCGGTGTTTCGCTGGTGGCCATATCGCCGTAGCGAATGACATTTTCCCGTCCCACCTGCTTGTCCACCAGCACCTTCGGTCCACCCACACAGCCGCCGGAACAGCCCATGCCCTCATAAAAGTTTGCCTTCTTCTCCCCGGTTCGGATGGACTCGATCAGTGTCCGGCAGGCGAGTACGCCGTCTGCCTGTACCGCGCGCACAGGGATGGCGCGATCCGGGCGCAGCTGCGCCACGGTGGCGCGCACCGCCTCGCTCACGCCGCCGGCATGGGCGTAGATACGCCCGGCGCGGGAGGAGTGGTCGCGCTCGATATCCTCCAGCGTTTCGGGACGGATGCGTGCTGCATCAAAAATATCACGCATTTCCTGAAAGGTAAGCACATAGTCCACCGCGCCCACCAGATCCGGCTCCTTCGCCTCGTTCTTCTTTGCCATGCAGGGCCCAATAAAGATGGTCAGCGCGTCCGGGTGCAGCTGCTTGACCGTCCGCCCAGCCGCGATCATGGGTGAGACCGCGCCGGGAACATGCTTCATCAGCTCTGGGTACTGCTTTTGCAGCTTTGCGATCCAACCCGGGCAGCAGCAGCTGGTCAGCTGAAAATCCGTTTCGGTATTGATATG
>JAGBTC010000096.1 GCA_017631545.1 Oscillospiraceae bacterium | reverse complement strand
GGATCTCCTCCCGCTTGTCCGTCGTCATGGGCAGCATTTGTCCGTCCTGCTCGTAGGCGGTACAGCGCTTGAGCACCTCGTCGGGCGCGCCCTTGGTGTACTGGATAAAGCCGCCCTGCACTGCGTGAACGGTGGACATCATTTTGCGGGAGGAGTCGAAGGGCGCCTCGTCCACGCGGGGGCATTGCTCCTCCAGCGCTGGTTTGAGCAGGCCCTCCCCGGCCGCAAAGCTAACCAACGCGGCCTCGGTGGGCTCGCCCTCAACCTGCCCCTCCCGATTGAGCCGGGCATCGCTGCACAGGGCCATGGCGGCGGCCAGCAGCACCGTATTACCCGCATACTCCACCACGGTCATCTTGTTCTGGGTCAGCGTGCCCGTTTTATCCGAGCAGATGACCTGCGTACAGCCCAGCGTCTCCACCGCGGTCAGCCGGCGAATAACAGCGTTGCGGCGGCTCATGTTGGTCACACCGATGGACAGCACCACCGTGACTACTGTGGCAAGTCCCTCGGGAATGGCGGCCACCGCCAGAGAAACGGCCACCATGAAGTTGGACAGTATACTGTCCAGGGTGAAGGAGCCGGCTGCGATCAGGTCAAAGAGAAAAATGAACACACAGATGCCCAGCACCAGCTTACTCAAGGTCTTGCCCAGCTCGTCAAGCTTGCACTGCAGCGGGGTCTGCTCCTCCTGCGTGGCGGCCAGCACGCCGGCGATCTTGCCCATCTCGGTTCCCATTCCCGTTTGGGTGATCAGGGCCTTGCCCCGGCCGTAGACCACGGTAGAGCCCATATAGCACATATTTTTGCGGTCACCCAGCGGCACATCCTCCTGCCCCCGGGCAAGCTCCAGTGCTTCCACCACCTTGTTTACCGGGACGCTTTCGCCGGTCAGGGCGGCCTCCTCAATTTTCAAGCTGGCGCTTTCCAGCAGGCGGCCGTCGGCAGGGACGCTGTCACCGGCCTCCAGTACCACCACGTCGCCGGGTACCAGCTCGTCGGAGTGGAGCACCACCTGCACACCATCGCGCAGCACCTTGCAGGTAGCCGCCGTCATGGTCTGCAGGGCTTCAATGGCGGCCTCTGCCTTGCTCTCCTGCAGCACACCCAGCACCGCGTTGAGCAGCACCACGATCAGGATGATGAACACCTCAGCCAGTCCCTCGGGCTGATCGGGGTGCTGGAGGTTATGGATCACCGTGGTGACCGCCGACACACCCGCCGCGACCATCAGAATGATGAGCATGGGATCCTTCAGCTGGGTCAAAAAGCGCTGGAACAGGGTAGGCTTTTCCGCGTCCTCGAGCTTATTCAGCCCATATTGCTCCTGTCGCTGCCGGGCCTGCTCGGTGGTCAGCCCCTGCTCACTCACCCCCAGCTGCTGCAGAACCTCCTGCGTGGTTTGTGTGTAAGTCTTTTTCATAAACAAACGTTCCTTTTCCGTTTTTTATCCGGCGTCCCGCCAGAACACGTCAAGGGGAACTATATCATTTTCTTCGAAAAAACAATCAATTTGTCCCAATCTGTACGCACTCTTAACACATGTTCGCCGCAGGTTAACAGCCGCGCATGACATAGGGCTCCGCTTTCATTTTAGTCGCGGGCCGGACACATTATTCCTCGCGTCTGCTTCCCCGCCGCGTGCAAACAAGCTCCGATCACAAACTTAGCAGCAAAAAATAATTGACAGAAACCCCCAAAAATACTATTATTATTCATCATCGGCAAAGGAGGTTTTATCGTGTACAAAAAACAAAAGAAAGCAACGGCAGCCTGCTGCGGCATCCCTCTGTGGCTGACCCCCATGACGAAACCGCCAAAGGCCGGAAGCCCGTAACAAACGCTCCCGTCCCAAACAACAAAGACAAAAGTACAAAAGGAGAAATAAATTGTTATGTGGTTTATACTTTCTATCATCACGCTAATCTGCTGGTCCGGCTCCGACCTATTTTCCAAAATCGGCTGCCGCGACCCCAAGGATAAATACAGCCACCTGAAAATGGTCATGGCGGTGGGTCTTGTCATGGGCCTGCACGCCGCGTACGAGATTTTTGTGGGCGGCACGGAAATTTCCATGGATATCCTTCTGACCTACCTGCCCGTTTCCCTGCTGTACATCGGCTCCATGGCTATGGGCTATCTGGGTCTGCGGTACATTGAGCTGTCCATCTCCTCCCCCATCTGCAACTCCTCCGGCGCGCTGGTGGCGGTGATGACTCTGTTCATGGTTGGCTTTTCCGAGTATCCCCCGCTGGCCCTGTTCGCCGTAGCGCTGGTCTGCGTGGGCGCCATCGGTCTGGGCGTGGTGGACTACTTTGAGGACGAGCAGCTGCGTGCCGAACGCCAGAAGGCCAGCAACTTCAAGTACTCCAAGAGCCTGATTGCTCTGGCGCTCCCCGTGGCCTACTGCATACTGGACGCCATCGGCACCTTCGCTGACAACCGCGTGCTGGAAACCCTGAACGAGGACAGCGCCAACGTGGCGTATGAGCTGACCTTCCTGTTCATGGGCGTACTGTGCTTCATCTATGTGGTGTTGATCAAGCGCGACCGGCTGGTTCCCAAGATGGAGGCGCCCAAGTACATCGGTGCCGTGTGCGAAACGGCGGGTCAGTTTGCCTATATCTACGCCATCGCGGACACCGAGCATCTGGCCATGTCCGCCCCCATCATCTCCTCCTATTGCGCCGCTTCGGTGCTGTGGAGCCGCATCTTCCTGAAGGAAAAGCTGTCTGCCAAGCACTACCTCATGATCGTGCTGGTGGTGGTCGGCATCGCCATCATGGGCATTTTGGACATGTAATTTCCCCGGAACCCGGAGCAGACGCTTCGGATTCCGTTTTTGCCACCACACGCCCACCGGACGCAAAAAATCGTAGACAAATGTCCAAACTTGTGTATAATATATTCTCAAAGGGAGCCTGTTCCTTTCGACCCCCTCAATCCAATATGGAGTGTGATAACATGAAACTTATCATCAAAAACGACTACGCCCAGATGAGCGCATGGGCCGCCCAGCACATTGCCGACGCCATCAATAACCACAAAGAAGCACGCCCCTTCGTTCTTGGTCTGCCCACCGGCTCCTCTCCCCTGGGCGTGTACAAGCGCCTGATTGAGATGAATAAGGCCGGCAAGGTCACCTTCAAGAATGTTGTGACCTTCAACATGGACGAATATGTGGGTCTGCCCCGGGAACATGACCAGAGCTACTGGTACTTCATGCACGACAACTTCTTCAACCACATCGATATTCCCGCCGAGAACGTCAACATCCTCAACGGCATGGCCGAGGATCTGGAGGCCGAGTGCCGGCGTTATGAGGAGAAGATCGCCTCCTACGGCGGCATCGACCTGTTCCTGGGCGGCAGCGGCGTGGACGGCCACATCGCCTTTAACGAGCCCTTCACCTCTCTGACCTCCCGCACCGGCGTGCGTGCCCTGACCGAGGACACCCTGATCGCCAACTCCCGATTCTTCGACAACGACCCCGACAAGGTACCCAAGACCGCCCTGTCCGTGGGCGTGGGTACTGTGTGTGATTCCAAGCAGGTCCTGCTGGTCATCAACGGCCACAACAAGGCCCGCGCCCTGCGCCACTGCGTGGAGGGCGGCGTGGATCACGCCTGGACCATCAGCGCCCTGCAGCTGCATCCCGACGGCATCATCGCCTGCGACGAGGCTGCCTGCGGCGAGCTGAAGGTGGACACCTACAAGTATTTCAAAGAGATCTACAAGAACGAAAAGTAACTGTAATTGGACTTCGTACACCAAAAATGACAGGGGCAAATTGCCCCTGTCATTTTTTATCCCGCCGCATCCAACATATTTTCGATAAAAATCCCATACCCCCGTGTGGGATCATTCACCAACACGTGTGTGACTGCACCAACCAGCTTTCCATTTTGTAGAATAGGTGATCCGCTCATTCCCTGCACAATGCCGCCGGTGCGCTCCAGCAGTTGAGGGTCAGTGACCTTGATCATCAGGTTTCGCAGTTCCCCCGCCTGCGCGGGATAGACATGAACGATATCCACCTGATACTCCTTTACCTCTTC
>JAGBTC010000095.1 GCA_017631545.1 Oscillospiraceae bacterium | reverse complement strand
GTCAAAGTCCAGCGGCGCATCGGTACGGATGGTGGCAAGGTCGGCGGACATACGCGCGTCCTGCTCCCCCTCCGCCAGCTTTTTTACCACGCCGGGCTTGGCGGGGACACCCGGCTCCATCTCCGGTTCGGGCATGGCGGCATACAGGGCGTCAATGGAACAATAGCGCCCGATGAGCGCCATGGCCGTCTTTTCCCCCACACCCTTTACCCCGGGGATGTTGTCCGAGGCGTCGCCCATAAGCGCCTTCAGGTCGATGATGTGGATGGGGTCAAAGCCATACTCCGCCCGGAAGGCGTCGGGCGTCATGTCCCGGGTGGTGGTCTGCCCCATGCGGGTGGACACCAGCTTGACGGTGGTGGTGTCGGTGATCAGCTGCAGGGAGTCCTTGTCCCCCGTGACGATGACTGTGTCCCACCCGGCGGCGGTGTCCTTCACGCTGATGGTGCCGATGAGGTCGTCTGCCTCCCACCCGTCCATTTCGTAGGTGGGGATATTCATGGCGGCAAGCACATCCTTCAAAATAGGCATCTGGCTGGCCAGTTCCTCGGGCATACCCTTGCGCTGCGCCTTATAGGCCGGATAGGCCAGATGGCGGAAGGTGGGCGCCTTGCGGTCGAAGGTGACGCACAGTCCGTCCGGCTTCTCCTGCTCCAGCAGCTTGCTGAGGATATTCAAAAACCCAAAGATCGCATTGGTGGGCTGTCCGTCCCGGGTGGTCAGATTCTGGCTGACCCCGTAGAAGGCGCGATTGACGATGGAATTTCCGTCCAGCACCATAAGCTTCATGGCTGTTTCTCCCTCCGGTTGTATTGCTCTTATCCCCGATCCTGCTGAATGAGCAGTTTCAGCGCCTCAATGGCGGTGCAGATGGCGGCAGAGGTGTCATGGCTCTCCTTCTGGTCAAGGCCGGCCAGCTCCCGTTCCTGATTCCACACCACATGGAAGGCCGCGCCGCAGCGCACCCCCAGCGAGGCGGCCACGGTAAACAGGGCGGCCGACTCCATCTCCGAGGCCAGCACCCCAAGGCGCTTCCACGCCTGCCACTTTTGCTCCAGCTCGTAGAACACGGGCATACGCCCGGGCGAGTGCTGCCCGTAGAAGGAGTCCTTGCACTGCACCACGCCGGCGTGCCAGTTCTGTCCCAGCCCCTGCGCCGCCGCCGTGAGCGCCTGCAGCACCCGGAAGTCGGACACGGCAGGAAATTCAATGGGCGCGTACTCCCGGCTGGTGCCCTCCATACGCACCGCGCCGGTGGCCACCACCACATCGCCGGCCTGCACATCCAGCTTGATGCCGCCGCAAGTGCCCACGCGGATGAAGGTGTCTGCACCGATGGCGGCCAGCTCCTCCATGGCGATGGCGGCAGAGGGGCCGCCGATGCCGGTGGACACCACGCTGACCTTCTCGCCCAGCAGCGTGCCGGTGTAGGTGACATACTCCCGGTTGGTGGTCACATGGACGGCGTTGTCAAAGTGGGCCGCGATTTTTTCGCACCGACCCGGGTCACCGGGCAGAATACAGTAGCGACCCACATCCCCCGGGGCGCATTGGATATGATACTGAAGCTCTCGTTCCTGCATAAAAGACACCTCACTTCTATTATACGATATTGTCAGTATAGCACACTTGTGCCGTTTTTTCACTATGATAAATCCGATTTCCCTGTCCATTCCCACTCGGAAAGACTTTAGTTGCATTTTTCCCCGGTTGGCGGTACAATGTATATTAGGATTGTATTTGCTTCGGTCTTATTCCGGAAAGGGTGAGTTATTTGAAGATCATTATCGTGGGCGCAGGCAAGGTGGGCTTTTTCCTTGCCGAGCAGCTGTCCCGGGAGCAGCATGATGTGACCGTGATCGATTCCTCGGAGGAGTCCCTGCGCCGGGTAGCGGACGCGCTGGATGTCATGTCTTTCAAGGGCAACGGCGTCACCGCCGATGTGCTGCGCCAGGCCGGTGCGGAGCAAGCGGACATTCTGGTGGCCGCCACCGACCGGGACGAGGTGAACATGGTCTGCTGCCTGTCCGCCCGCAAGATGGGCTGCCGGTACACCATTGCCCGTATCCGCAACCCGGAATACTTTTCCAACCTGTCCGCCTTCAAACGGGACATGGGCATCAGCATGGTCATCAACCCCGAGCGGGCCACCGCCCGCGAGATCGCGCGGCTGCTGCGCTTCCCCTCCGCGGCCAACATCGAAAGCTTTTGCCGCGGCCGGGTCGAGCTGATGAGCTTCCGGGTACAGAAGGATGACTTTATCACCGGCAAGCCCCTGTTCTCCCTGTCCGGGCAGCTGCAAAAGCTGTCTATGCTCTTCTGCGCCGCCGAACGGGAGGGTGAGGTCATCATTCCCAACGGCGCTTTCGTTCCCCAGCCGGACGACAAGCTGTACATCATCGGCCAGTCCGCCGGTGTGGACCAGTTCTTCCGCCTGCTGGGGCGCTATTCCCACAAAGCAAAAAATGTTATGCTCATCGGCGGCGGGCGCATCACCATCTATCTGGCCGAGCTGCTGGAGCAAATGCATATGCGCGTGAAGATCGTCGAGCGCAGCGAGGAGCGCTGCCGCGCCCTGAGCGAACAGCTGCCCAAAACCATGGTCATCTGTGGAGACGGCACCGATCAGGAGGTGCTGGACTCGGAAAGCCTGACCTCCAGCGACGCCTTCGTCGCCCTGACCGACCGGGACGAGGATAATCTGATCATCTCCCTGTACGCCATGCAGCAGGGGCTTGGCAAGGTGATCGCCAAATCCAACCGGCACAATTACGCCGGCATCGCCCGCGCGGTGGGGCTGGACAGCGTGATCTCCCCCAAGCTGATCACCGCCGCCCACATCCTGCATGTGGTGCGCGGAATGCAGAATTCTCAGGGCAGCGTGATGCACGCGCTGTACCGCATCGCCGACGATCAGGCGGAGGCTACGGAGTTCTCCGTGAACAAAAACACCCAATATCTGGGCGTTCCCCTGAAGGATCTGCGGCTGAAAAAGGGCATTCTGGTGGCCGTCATCGTCCGGGAGGACACGGTCATCATCCCCGACGGCAGCGCCTGTATTCTGGAGGGCGACTCGGTGATCATCGTCTCCCGGGAGCATACCGTGCTGGATGTAAACGATATTTTTGACACTTCCTTCTGATCGGGGGCGACACCATGAATTTCAAACTCGTCTTCCACATCACCGGCAAGGTACTTATGCTGGAGGCGGCGGCCATGCTCCTTCCCATGGGTGTTACCCTGCTGTATAACGAGTCCCCCATGCCCTTTGTCTATGCCATAGCCATCACGCTGGGCGCCGGCTTTTTGCTGGGGCTGCTGCCCTATGAAAAGCGCTTTTTTGCCCGGGAGGGCTTTTTCACCGTGGGTCTGATCTGGCTGCTGATGGGCATTTTCGGCGCGCTCCCCTTCTGGTTTTGCGGCGACTTTAGCTGCTTCGTGGACTGCCTGTTCGAGTGCTATTCCGGCTTCACCACCACCGGCGCCACCATTTTGACCGACATTGAGGCGCTGCCCAAAGGCATCTTGTTCTGGCGCGCCTTCACCCACTGGCTGGGCGGCATGGGCGTGCTGGTGCTGACCACGGCGCTGCTGCCCTCCATGGGCATCCGCTCTCACTTCCTTATTCAGGCGGAGTCCCCCGGCCCGGTATTTTCCAAGCTGACTCCCAAGCAGTCCCAGACCTCCAAGGTGCTGTATACCATCTACTGCGTTATGACCCTGCTGGAGGCCGCCCTGCTCAAGCTGGCCGGGATGCCCCTGTATGACAGCTTTATCCACGCCTTCTCCTCCGCAGGTACGGGCGGCTTCTCCAACCGCAACCTGAGCGTGGGAGCCTACGGCAACCCGGTTTGTGAGATGATCATTGCCGTATTTATCCTGCTGTTTTCCATCAACTTCGCCCTGTTCTTCCTTGTTTTGTGCGGCCGGGCACGGGAGGCACTCAAAAGCGACGAGATGCGCTTTTTTGTGGGGATCGTCACCCTGTCCACGCTGGCGCTTTCCGTCAACATCTACCCTGCCTACCGTTCCGCTTGGGAGAGCTTTCGCTACGCCTTCTTCCAGGTTGCCTCCATCATCTCCACCACAGGCTTTGACACCGCGGACTATACCCTCTGGCCGGCCTTTTCCCAGATGATCATACTGCTGCTGATTTTTTGCGGCGCCTGCGCCGGCTCCACCGGCGGCGGCATGAAATGCTCCCGGGTGCTGATCAATCTGCGCTGCCTGCTGCGTGAGATCCGCCAGATCATCCACCCACGCAGCGTGTCGGTAGTCAAGCTGGACGGCAAGGTGGTGGAGGAACACACCCTGCGCAGCGTGAGCATTTTCACCTGCTGCTACTTCGCCATTATTCTGCTGACCACACTGCTGATCTCTCTGGACAACTTTTCCTTTGCCACCAGCTTCACCGCTGCGCTGACCTGCATAAGCAATGTCGGCCCCGGTCTGGACATGGTGGGGCCGTCGGGCAATTTTTCCGCCTTCTCTCCCCTGAGCAAGCTGGTACTTTCCGCCTGCATGGTCATCGGCCGTTTGGAGATTTTCCCCATTCTGGT
>JAGBTC010000094.1 GCA_017631545.1 Oscillospiraceae bacterium | reverse complement strand
GCCTCGTTCACGCCGCACTCGTCCAGCTCGCGGGCGCGCTCGCGGGTGAGGGTCTCCCCTGCCTCGGCAAGGATCTCGCCGGTGCGGGGGTCGGCCACAGGGGCAGCCAGCGTCTGACCGTTCAGACGGGTGGCAAGGGACATCTTCTTGTTGAACTTATAGCGGCCCACCGCAGACAGGTCGTAGCGGCGGGGGTCGAAGAACAGACCGTCCAGCAGGGCCTGGGAGGTCTCCACCGTGGGAGGCTCGCCGGGACGCAGCTTGCGATAGATCTCCAGCAGCGCATCCTCATAGGTCTTGCACGCGTCCTTCTCCAGCGTGGCCACAATGCGCTCGTCCTCGCCGAACATCTCCAGGATCTCTGCGTCGGTCTTGGGGCCCACGGCACGGATCAGGCAGGTGATGGGCAGCTTGTGATTCTTGTCGATGCGCACGCTGAAGGTATCGTTCAGGTCGGTCTCATACTCCAGCCACGCACCCCGGTAAGGGATCACAGTGGTGGTGTAGGTCAGGTTGTCGGCCTTGTCGGCGGTACGGGTGTAGTACATGCCAGGAGAGCGGACGATCTGGGAGACAATGACGCGCTCGGCACCGTTGATGACAAAGGTGCCCGACTGGGTCATGACCGGGAAGTCGCCCATGAAGATCTCCTGTTCCTTGATCTCCTCGGTCTCCTTGTTGCGCAGGCGCACACGAACCTTGATGGGGGCGGCGTACGTGGCGTCGCGGGCCTTGCACTCCTCTACGTCGTACTTGGGCGCTTCATCCATGGTGTAGTCGATGAAAGACAGCTCAAGATTTCCGGCGTAGTCGGTGATGCAGTCCACGTCCTTGAACACATCGCGCAGACCCTTTTCCAGGAACCACTGGTAGGAGTCCTTCTGGACCTCCAGCAGGTTGGGCATCTCAAGGATCTCGTCATAGCGGGCAAAGCTCTTGCGCTGGGTATTGCCGAACGTTACGTCTTTGATGACCATGCTAAAAATCAACTCACTTTCCTTAGTCTGAACGAGCAGGATCTACTTTCTTTCGGGGTCGCGAATGGAAAAACAGGGGGGCATCGCTTTGTCCTTTTCCTCGCCGAGGTGGCGGCATCTGTGTTCGATACGCCCGACAAAGTTGTTACCTTTTCCCCTCCCCCTCTTGTCAAGTACACCCCCCGGTGGTATACTCAACCTGCAGCATGGGAGGCCATGCTGTATTTTTTCGGGGGAAATAAAAGCATTTTACTATACCACGCCCCCCTCCCCCATGTCAATCCCTTTTCGAAAATATTTTATAATAATGTAGTATTTACGGACCGACGCAGTGCGCTCGGCCCGTTTTTTCTGTTTCGGAAAAATTTACCGCCCCGGTTTGGGTTTGACAGGGTCGGCTTTCCGTGTTAAAATCTATGATGTAAAATTATGAACAAGGAGGAAACAACTATGGCTTCCGAAAAGCTCCCTCTGAGCTACAAGGGTCGCCCCCTGCGCCGCAAGGACAATCTCATCTATTACGGCACCATGGCCGAGAAATATATCATCATGCTTCAGGTGCTGTCCACCATGAAGATCGATGATTTGGAGATGGCCACCAAGG
>JAGBTC010000093.1 GCA_017631545.1 Oscillospiraceae bacterium | reverse complement strand
GCGGCGCGGCTGGCGTTGTAGACCTTGATGGCGTTGCGGATGTCCTCGTCAGTCATCGCGCGGCCGGAGATCTGATCCAGCATCTTGCGGACATTGGTGTACTGGTCGATGCAGAACTGCAGACCCCAGGGGGCAAAGCGGTTCTGGGGATGGGCCAGGAAGATGGTGGGGATCTTGTCACCAATGGACACGCGGAAGTTCTGGCTCATGGGGCGCAGGGTGTCGCAGATGGTGGGGGTGATCAGACCGTCCAGCTGATCCATGGTGCCGTCCAGCAGCATCTCCAGCGCCAGCTGGGCGATGGTGCAGTAGAAGGTGGCACAGTACTCCTTGGCGCGGGAGATGGTCTTGTTGTTGCTGCCCCACATACCCATGGGTACCATGCCGGCGGCATAGACCAGCTCCTCGGGAGCGTAGTAAGGCAGAACGCCGATGACCTTCTTGCCCTCGGCCTTGAACTTGGCCAGCTGGGCGTTGGGGCTATAGGCAATTGCCTGAAGTTCCTTCATCA
This sequence comes from Oscillospiraceae bacterium, assembly GCA_017631545.1. Taxonomy (GTDB): domain Bacteria; phylum Bacillota; class Clostridia; order Oscillospirales; family Oscillospiraceae; genus Lawsonibacter. Next base: position 3,584 of record JAGBTC010000093.1, on the reverse strand, counting down.
TAGCTTCAATGCTCATTTTTTCAGCCCTCCTTGTTCATGGCGTTCTGCTCCATGGCTTCCACCAGGCCCTGAACGCGGGTCTCATACTGGGCGGCGTTGAAGTTGCGGGGGTCAGCCTGGTCGCCGTCAAAGCCGGCACAGGGAATGCCCAGGTCGGCGGTGAAGCGGCGCTGCATCTCGGCCATGTAGCCGGACCAGGGCTTGCAGGAACGGTTGTAGTGAACCAGCACGCCGTCCACCTTGTTGTCCTTGCAGATGCCCTCACGCCAGGCAACGCCCTGCTCGATACACACGGAGTTGGGCGCCTTGCAGTAGGCACGCACCATCTCGTCCATGTTGTTGTACACAAAACCGAAGGCAGGGGCGTAAACAACAGCGGTAACATTGACGCCATTGGCCTTCAGTGGCTTGAACAGGTCGGGCAGCTTGGGCCAGCAGGGAATGCCCTCGAACATGACGCGATACTTCTCGGGGAAGGGCGTGGTGCTCTCACCATTTTTCACCTGCTCGGCCAGATCCTGCTCCAGCAGCTCAAAGGCCTCGGCGGCAGCCACGCGGCCGCGGGCGGTGACCACATCAGCCATGTGGTTGAACAGGTCAAAGCCGGAGTAAGGAGCGGGCTTATACTGCAGGTAGTCGCAAACACGCAGCCAGGCCTGAGCGGTGCGGTTGGCGTTGGCACAGGCCTCTTCAAACTTCTTCTCGTCGAACTTACGGCCGGAGATCTTCTCCAGCTGCTCGATGGCGTTGTCGAACTGACCGCGGATGTAGGCCACATAGGTGTCGTCCACTTCCACCGTGTTGTTGTAGGGGACATCGATCATGATCAGGGGAATGTTGTGCATACGGGCAATGTTCTCATACCACTTGGTCATGCAGTTGCAGATGTTGTTGCAGCACAGCACGAAGTCGGGCATGGGCATCTGCATCTGGCGATAGGGCTTGATGGCAGCCAGACGCTTCTCCTTCTCCTCCCCCTCGGGCAGCGCCCACAGCTCGTTGATGTCAACAAGCTCGGTGTAGGGCTGCATGGTCTTGGGATCCTTGACGGGCTTGCCGTCCTCGCCGATGATGACCTTGCCGTTCTCGTCCTTCATGGGCTTGCCGGAGTTGGGGTCGATGACATACTCCAGATTCTCGTCCAGCTTGCGGGACGCGCGCTTGCCGGCGGCATAGGCCAGGCTGATGCGGGCGTAGCCGCAGATGTCGTTATCAAAGCCAAGATCCTCGGCAGCCTGGCACATGATCTCACCGTCACGGTTGGCGGCGATACCGGCAGCCTGGTTCTCGGGGTAAACCACGTTCAGCCCAAAAGCTTCGTACAGCTCACAGGGGAACTTGGAAGAAGACCAGCCCACGGGCTTGCCTTCGGCCTTGGCGATACGCGCGTCAGCGTAAACATCCTCAACGACCTTACGCAGCGCCAGAACGCCGGGACTTACTTGTTTAGCCATTGTAGTTTCCTCCCTACTGAAAAATTTATGTTATTTGCACCGCTATTGGGTCACTTGCAGCACTTTTTGTAAGCAAACAACGCCGCGCCCAGCGCACCCACATACTGGGTCAGGGGCGAGGTGTGGATCTTATGGCCCAGCTGTTCCTCCAGCGCGGTGACCACGCCCTGGTTCTGAGCCACACCGCCGGTCATGACCACCTGATCCTGCACACCGACCCGGTGGGCAAGACCTGCCACACGGCCGGCCACGGACTGGTGGATACCGTTGATGATGTCGCACTTGTCGGTGTCCTGCGCCAGCTGGCTGATGACCTCGCTCTCGGCAAAGACGGTACAGGTGGAGCTGATACCCACATACTTGGTGGACTTGGCGCCCAGCGTACCCAGGTCGTTCACATCCACCTCCAGCACCCGGGCCATTACATCCAGAAAACGGCCGGTGCCTGCGGCACACTTATCGTTCATCTGGAAGTTGGTCATGGCACCGTTCTCCACTCGCAGGATCTTTACATCCTGACCGCCGATGTCGATGACGGTGCGTACCTCGGGAAAGAGGAAGGACGCGCCCTTGGCATGGCAGCTGAGCTCACTCATCTGATGGTCGGCAAAGCCTTCCAGTGAATTGCGGCCGTAGCCGGTGGCCAGAATGAAGCTCATGTCCTCCCGGACCTTTCCGGCCTGTTTGAGCACCTCGTCAATGGCGCGCTGGGGCCCGCTGGTGCCTGCACCCACGGCGATGAGGGACTTGGCGACGATCTCCTTTCCGTCAGCCAGCATCACGCATTTGGAGGCCGTAGAGCCGATGTCGATACCCAGTGTGTAGATAGGCATAGTTGTTTACTCCAATATACGAAATATGGTGGGCGGCCGGAGCCATGTTACAGGCTCCGGCGCGCCGATTCGTTTTCTTCGTTCCCCTTACTTGGCAGTGTAGCTGTCGAAGTCCCGGGAAGAACGGGGCAGCAGCATCTGGTGGAAGGGGCAGATGGACTCGGGGTTCTGGTAGCAGGACTCGGTAAAGGCGATCATGTAGTTACGCACCAAGGGCAGCTTCACGATCTCGTCCACCAGACCGGCCTGAGCGCAGAACAGGGGCTTGGACTTGGTGTCGTAATCCTCGATCATCTCGTTCATCTTGTCGATAGTGGGCTGCAGATCCTTGCCCGCCTTCTGATCCTTGGCCAGACGGCCGGTATACATGGCGTTGGCAGCGGTCTTGCCGTTCATAACATTGATCTCGGTGGCGGCAGTGCCCAGAGAGAAGGCGTTGTTGTCATTGCCCTGCGGGCCACCCAGCACATAGTGGGCAGCGGCGGTACCGCGGCGCAGGGTGATCTCCATCATGGGCAGCTTGCTGCTCTGGATGGAGTAGATCAGGGACTGGCCCAGACCCAGCAGCTCGGCGACCTCGGCGTCATCACCCACATCGATGCCGGTGGTATCCTGCACCCAGATGATGGGCAGACGGTCACGGGCGCACAGGGTAACGAACTCGTTCATCTTGATCAGGCCCTGACGGTACAGCTTGCCGCCTGCGCCCATGGACTGGCCGTACTTGGCCATCTTGTACTCGGGGTAGTTGGGGAACACGCCCTGCTGATTGGCCACGATACCCACCAGCAGACCGGCCACCTTGGCCGTACCGGTGATCATCTCGGGGCCGTAGCCCTTCTTATACTCCATCAGCTCGCCGCCGTCCACCAGATGGGAGATGACGGAATACATATCGTAGGGACGGTTCTTGTTGTTCAGAACGATGTCATACAGCTCCTCGGGGTCGCCCACGGGATTGGCGGGGTCGGCCACGCGGAAGAACTCGGGATCATAGGAGGGCAGCATATCCACATACTTCTTGATGCCGGCGATCACGCCCTCCTGCTCGGTATACACCTCGCGCCAGAAACCGGTCTGGCCAAAGTGGATGGCCACAGAGCCGGGAGGATCGGCACGCAGACCCTTGGTGGCCTCGATCTGAGCCAGAGCGGCCTCCATGTCCACATAGGGCTTGGGGTTCATACCGCCCACGATGCCTGCGCCGCCCACGGCCATGTTGGCCTTCTCATGGGCGATCAGGATGGTGGGAGAGATGGAGTGATAGCCGCCGCCGGCGGGGTTGGTGCCGTGGATG
>JAGBTC010000092.1 GCA_017631545.1 Oscillospiraceae bacterium | reverse complement strand
GCGCACGCCGCCAACAGCCAAAGGCCGGACAACCGCGTCCACCGGGCAATTGCCAAAATTGCCAGCGCGCCCAATCCGTACACCGGACACAGGGGCAGCGCCCGAAAGCAGCGCCGACGGCGCTTGCCCCCGGTCACCCGGGCATAGCTCCATTCCAGCAAACAGCCGAAAAAGCTGTATATCACAAAGTACCACATCAACTCCAAAAAACACACCTCCGTACGGATGATAGTGTGTCCGCCGGAGGAAAAAGAATACAAAAAACGGCGGCCGCGTCACAGGACGCAGCCGCCGCAGCACATATTTTTACTGATGGGATTGACTGTCAAAGGTACGGGTCAGCCCTTCCAGCGCGCCCTTTTTGCTGTCCAGACACTGGCTCACGCGCTCCAGCCCCACCCGGGCGCGATCCAGCTCCAGCGTGGCAAGATTCATGGTGGACTCCACCTGCGCGCACACCTCGCCGTACTCGCTGTGAAGCCGCTCCAGCCACTGCTCCACGCTGCGCCGCTGCTGCTGACCCTCCGCCCGAGCCTGATCCACAATGGCCTGCGCCCGGCGATGGGCGTCCAGCTCCATGCCGGCGGTGCGCTCCTTAATGGTGGCGTAGACGGCGGCGTCCGGCTCCACCTGGGCAAGACGTTCCCGCAGCCGGGCATTCTCCTGCTCCAGCACAGTCAGCCGGTCAGCCTGCTTCTGGCTGGTCTGCTGGGCGCTGCGCTGACCGGCAGCCGCCTGCTCCAGCTGCGCCCGGCAATCGGAAAGCTCCTCCCGGGCGGACTGCAGCTGGTCACGCAGCTGCGCCCCTTGCGCCTGCTCCTGTTCCAGCTGTGCGCGCAGCTGATCCAGCGCAGCCGTGTACTCCCGGGCACTTTGCTCCAGATAGTTGATGACATCCTGTCGATGAAAGCCGCCAATGGCGGCGCTTCTGAATCGGTTGTCCATAGGACACCTCTCTCCCACCCCAAAAAGGGCGTAATAATCACAATTTTGTTTATTTTACCACACTGTGTCGAAAAAAACAATTCCCCACGCTCTCTTTCTTAAAAAGAAATGTCCGGGCACAAATGCGTGTGTACCCGTTGCATTTTGGGGAGAATTGGTATATAATTCTTTGATACGAACAATGGCAAGGAGGCTTGCTATGAAAAAGGAATGGACGCTGCCCACGCTGGCCTGGCTGGCCGCCGCAGGCGGCTTTGCCCTGCGCGCGTGGGAACTGGCCGAGGCCTATGACCCGCTGAGCCGCCGCATGGCTTACCCCTGCCCCGCCACCGGGCTGCTGTGGGCGCTGGCAGCGGTGTTGACCGCGGCAGTGTTTTTCCTGTGCCGGGGCATGGGCAAAAACACGCCGGAACACTGGTTTTACGACCCCTCCACCGGCGGCACGACCCTTACCACCTGTGCCGGCTTTGTCCTGATGGCGGCAGGCGGACTTGGCCTTTACAGCCTTATGCACAGCTACCGCACGGACACGCTGGCCATGCTGACCTATCTGTGCTGCCTGGTCGGCGGCGCAGCCACGGTGGCATACGCCGCCCTTGTCCACCGCGGCCAACACACCGCTGTCCTCCCCCTGCCCCTCATGGCCATCTGCATCGCCTTTGTGGTGTGGCTGGTGGCCTCCTATCAGCAGCACGCCCGTCAGCCCGTCACCGCGCTGTTTGTGTGGCAGATGCTGGCCGGGGTTTGCATCGTGCTGGCCACCTATCACCTCATCACCCTGTCTATGGGTCGGGGCAGCGCACCGCGCACCGCGGCGCTGAGCCTGTTGTCCATCCCGCTGACCGGTATCTCGCTGGCTGACGGTCTGACCCTTCCCTTCACGCTGGTCAGCCTGTCCGCTATGCTTTTGCTTACCGCCCAAAGCCGAATGCTGCGCGCCGCCTTCGGCGCTCCCCGCCCGGAGCGAATGCCCGCCGGGGCAGAGGAGACGGAAAACGACCGGACTGCAACCGAAGAATAAGAGAAATTTGGGAGGTAACTCACCATGGAAAGAAAACCGTTTTATATCACCACACCCATTTACTATCCCAGCGACAAGCTGCATATCGGCCACACCTACTGCACCGTGGCCACCGACGCCATGGCGCGCTATAAGCGCCTGACCGGCTGCGAGGTCATGTTCCTCACCGGCACGGACGAGCACGGCCAGAAGATCGAGGACAAGGCCCGGGACGCCGGCGTGACCCCCCAGCAGTTTGTGGACAACATCGTGCAGGGCGAGCGGGGCATCCTCGACCTGTGGAAGCTGATGAACATCTCTAACGAACGCTTCATCCGCACCACGGACGACTATCATGTGTCTGCCATCCAGAAGATCTTCAAGAAGATGTACGAGAAGGGCGACATCTATAAGGGCGCTTACAAGGGCAAGTACTGCAAGCCCTGCGAGTCCTTCTGGACGGAGAGCCAGCTGGTGGACGGCAAGTGTCCCGACTGCGGCCGCCCGGTGGAGGACGCGAAGGAGGAGGCCTACTTCTTCAAGCTGTCTAAGTACGCCCAGAAGGTGCAGGATCTGCTGGAAAACACCGATTTTCTGGAGCCGCGCTCCCGCGTCAATGAGATGATCAACAACTTCATCAAGCCCGGTCTGGAGGATCTGTGCGTGTCCCGAACCAGCTTTACCTGGGGCGTGCCCGTGGACTTTGACCCCGGTCATGTGGTGTATGTGTGGGTGGACGCCCTGTTTAACTACACCACCGCGCTGGGTCTGCTCAACGACCGATACGATGACTACGACAAGTTCTGGCCCGCCGATGTGCATTTCGTGGGCAAGGAGATCGTGCGTTTCCACTCCATCATCTGGCCTGCCATGCTCATGAGCATGGAGCTGCCCCTGCCCAAGAAGGTGTTCGGCCACGGCTGGCTGCTGCTGGACGGCGGCAAGATGTCCAAGTCCAAGGGCAATGTGGTCGACCCCTATGTACTGGCGGAAAAGTTCGGTGTGGACGCGCTGCGCTTCTTCCTGCTGCGTACCTTCCCCTTCGGCTCGGACGGCAATTTCTCCAACGAGGCACTCATCAGCACCATCAATGTGGATCTGGCCAACGATCTGGGCAACCTGCTCAGCCGCACCGTTTCCATGGTGGGCAAATACTTCGACGGACAGCTGCCCACCGCGCGCAAGGCGGACGCGCTGGACGAGGAACTGGTCACTCTGGCCAGCGGTCTGCGCGGCCGTTATGAGGAGCAGATGGAACATTACGCCTTCCAGAACGCTCTTGCCGAGGTGTTCAAGCTCATCGGCCGGGCCAATAAGTATATCGACGAGAATATGCCCTGGGCACTGGCCAAGGACATGGACGCCAATGGCGACCGCCTTGCCACCGTCATGTATAACCTGCTGGAGTGCCTGCGCATCAGCGCCATCCTGCTCACCCCCTTCATGCCGGCTTCCTCGGCGGAGATCCTGCGCCAGATCGGCGCGTGCGAAT
>JAGBTC010000091.1 GCA_017631545.1 Oscillospiraceae bacterium | reverse complement strand
CCCTGTGCCTGATGAAGCGTCTGCAGATGGCGGGCAACAAGCCCACCGCCCTGATCGGCGGCGGCACCGGCATGATCGGCGATCCTTCCGGCCGCACCGACATGCGCTCCATGATGACCCCTGAGACCATCCAGCACAACTGCGACTGCTTCAAGGCGCAGATGGAGCGCTTCATCGAGTTTGGCGAGGGCAAGGCCCGCATGATCAACAACGCCGATTGGCTGCTCAAGCTGAACTATGTGGATGTGCTGCGCGAGGTGGGTGCCTGCTTCTCGGTGAACAATATGCTGCGTGCCGAGTGCTACAAGCAGCGCATGGAGAAGGGTCTGTCCTTCCTGGAGTTCAACTACATGATCATGCAGTCCTACGACTTCTACTATCTGTTCCAGAACTACGGCTGCAATATGCAGTTTGGCGGCGACGACCAGTGGTCTAATATGCTGGGCGGCACCGAGCTGATCCGCCGCAAGCTGGGCAAGGATGCCCATGCCATGACCATCACTCTGCTGCTCAACTCCGAGGGCAAGAAGATGGGCAAGACCGCCAAGGGCGCCGTGTGGCTGGATCCCAACAAGACCAGCCCCTACGACTTCTATCAGTACTGGCGCAATGTGGGCGATGGCGATGTGCTCAAGTGCCTGCGTATGCTCACCTTCCTGCCTCTGGAGCAGATCGATGAGATGGACAAGTGGGAGGGCAGCCAGCTCAACACCGCCAAGGAGATCCTTGCCTACGAGCTGACCAAGCTGGTTCACGGGGAAGAGCAGGCCGAAAAGGCACAGGAGGCGGCCAAGGCGCTGTTTGTGGGCGGCGGCGATATGTCCAATGTGCCTGCCACCCAGCTGACCGATGCCGAGCTGACCGACGGTGCCATCGGTGTTCTGGATCTGATGGTGGCCTGCAAGCTGGCTCCTTCCAAGAAGGAGGCTCGCCGTCTGGTGGAGCAGGGCGGTGTGGAAGTCAACGGCGAAAAGGTCGCCGCACCCACCGTCAGCTATACCGCTGCCGACCTTGCCGGCGAGGGCCTGATGATCAAGAAGGGCAAGAAGGTATTCCACCGCGCTCAGATGGCCTGATTGTAAGCGATATCAAAACTGCCGCAGGCGAATTTGCCTGCGGCAGTTTATTTTATGGGACAGAGGGAAAATATATGAAAGAAAAGCGGCACAACAGTTGACAAGGAGTGGAAAGTGTGTTAAGATATCTCCTGCTGTAAGCCGTACGGAGAGATGTCCGAGCGGTTTAAGGAGCCGGTCTTGAAAACCGGTGACTCGCAAGAGCCGTGGGTTCGAATCCCACTCTCTCCGCCATTTTAATATTGTTTCTTTTTTGACCTGCAGAAGTACCCAAGAGGCCAAAGGGGCTCCCCTGCTAAGGGAGTAGGCGGGTTAAACCGTGCGAGGGTTCGAATCCCTCCTTCTGCGCCAACAATAAGGACACCAATCGAAAGATTGGTGTCCTTATTGTTATCACGGGGATTCGAACCCTGAGAGGGTGAGCGGCGTGAAAAAAACATGCCGGTGGCATGTTTTTAGCCGCGAAGTCCGCAGCAGCTGTGCTGCAAGGACGGATAACGCAAGCGGAGCGCAGCGGAATCATCCCTCCTTCTGCGCCAACAATAAGGACACCAATCGAAAGATTGGTGTCCTTATTGTTATCCTGAGAGGGAGAGCGCGGCGTATCGTCCTTACATACTGCGCCGGATCTGCTCCAATGCGTTTTTTTCCAGCCGGGACACTTGTGCCTGTGAGATGCCGATCTCACCGGATACCTCCATCTGGGTACGGCCCTGATAAAAGCGCAGGTCGAGGATGAGCCGCTCCCGTTCGCTCAGCCGGCTCATGGCGTCCTTCAGCGCCAGATGCTCCAGCCAGCGCTCGTCGGTGTTTTTGGTGTCCTTGACTTGATCCATCACACAAAGGGCATCCCCGCTGTCCGAATATACCGGCTCGTACAAGGACACGGGGGCGGTGATAGCGTCAAGGGCAAAGACCACATCCTCGCGCTTGATCTCCAGAATCTGGGCGATCTGCTCCAGCGTTGGCTCGCGCTGATGCTGGGCGATATAGGCCTCCTTGGCCTGCAGTACCTTGTAGGCTGTGTCACGCATGGCCCGGGACACACGCAATGCACTGTTATCTCGCAGGTAGCGGCGGATCTCACCCACGATCATGGGCACGCCGTAGGTGGAAAAGCGCACATCTAGCTCGGTATTGAAGTTATCGATGGCTTTGATCAGGCCGATGCACCCCACCTGAAACAGATCGTCCGCATTTTCACCCCGGTTGACAAAGCGCTGGATCACCGACAGAACAAGGCGCAGGTTCCCGGCAATCAGCGCCTCACGCGCCTGCTTGTCCCCCTGTTTTGCGCGCAGGAGCAGTGCCTGCGTCTCTTCGTTTTTAAGCACCTTCAGCTTGGCGGTGTTGACCCCGCAGATCTCTACTTTATTGTGCAATGATAAAACCTCCCGCCCGTATGGTCACATTCAGTATCTCCGGGGGTGCGGCTTTCATGCGGAGCAGGGGAGGATGAAATATTAAATTGTCAGACGGCTTTCGATGGATTTTTGACTTCCGGAAGAAAACAGCGCCTGCCCTGTTTGCAATCAGGGCAGGCGCTGTTTGTTTCTAAGAATGCTTACTGGTTGTGCAGCAGAAGTTTGCCGGGACATTTGCCGTTGTGGATCGCGTCTTCCACCACGACCTGACCGGCGACGAGTACATAGTTCAGACCGACGGCGTGCTTGCTCGGATCCTTGTAGTCCGCCTGATCGGCGATCTTGTCGGGATCGAAGATGCACAGGTCGGCGTCAAAGCCTTCGGCCACCAGGCCCTTGGAACGGAATCCGTACACGGCGGCAGGCATGGAGGTCATCTTGCGGATCATCTCGGGCAGCGTTACGGTTTTGTAGTGACGCACATAGCGGGCGATGGCTCGGGGGAAGGAGCCGCGGAAACGGGGGTGGTAGAACTTGCTGCTTCCCACAACGCCGGCATCGGTACAGATCATGGTTCTGTGATAGGCCATCACGGTCTGAATGTCCTCTTCGCAGGTGGTAAAGAAGTGCGCGTTGCAGGCGTCATTGCTTTCAATGATCATGTTATAAACCGCATCATAGGGCTGCTCGCCGCGCATAGCGGCGATCTCGGGCACGAGCAAACCGATGTACTCCGGGTGGTTGTTGCAGCGGGAGACCAGCACCCAGTTCAGATCTTCACCCCAGGTGTCAATGTTGCGGCGAGTGAGTTCCGCACGCGTGTCCGGATCTCTCAGAGCTGCTTTCAAAGCCTCAATGCCGTTGGCCCGATATTCCTTGGGGACAAAGCGGGCGGCCATAGAGGTGGAGGAGGCGGTGTAGGGATAGGTGTCGCAGTAGACCTCGATGCCCTGCTCGTTGGCCTGTTCCAGCATACGGACGGTGTGGGATACCTTGCCCCAGTTTTCCTTGCCCATGGCCTTGTGATGGGAGTATACGCCCCGGGCGCCGGATTGGCGCAGCACGGTGAGAAACTCATCCAGCGCGCGGATCAGGTAATCACCCTCGTTGCGGATGTGGGCGCTGACCAGTCCGTTGTATTCAGCCACCACAGTGGCCAGCTCGATCAGTTCGGGGGTTGCGGCATAGCAGCTGGGGGGATAGATCAGACCAAAGGAAATACCAATCGCGCCGTGTTCCATACCGTCGCGCAGGAGCGCCTTCATCTTTTCCATCTCCTCGGCGGTAGGAACGCGGTTCTCGATGCCCATAACGGCACGCCGAAGTGCGCTGTGACCCACAAAGAGGGCGTGGTTGCCGCTGAAGGAAAGCTTGCCGGCCGCCTCCAGATAGGTACCCATGGTGCGATACACATCCGTGGCCTTGCCCAGCGTGCCGATCTCCCGGGCGGTGGCAGGGTCTGCATCCCGGGAGATTGGGGCAGGCGTGTCGCCGCACTGGCCGCTGATGGCGGTGGTAATGCCCTGCTCGACCTTTTCGATCTGATCGGGATAAATCAGCAGAGTGTCCTCAGAGTGACTGTGCGAGTCAATGAAGCCGGGGGTCACAACAAGACCGGCAGCGTCGATGACCTGAGCAGCATCCCCGAGATCCTTGCCGATGCGGGCGATCTTGCCCTGATGGACGGCCACATCGGCGGAAAAGGCGGGACTGCCGGTGCCGTCGATCACCTTGCCGTTTTTGATGATGAGATCGTACATGTGGAGAACCTCGTTTCTACAATAAATTTGCAGTAAGATGATATTACGACAGCGCAGGAAAGTCAAGGGACGGGATGGGAAATTCCGTAAGTATGAAGGGGAGAATTGACACATAAAAATGACACAGAGATTCTGTGTGGAAGGGTGTGCGGTGGTGGAGTTGAAGTTTGGGCAGTTAAGGCTGAAAGAGGTCATCGGCATCGGGGATGGAAGCCGCTTTGGCTATGTTGGTGATGTGGAGCTTGATCTGGACAGCGGACAGGTGAAGGCGCTGGTCATTCCCGGGCGGCTGCGCCTGTTTGGCCTGTTGGGCAGGGAAGAAGATGTGATCGTTCCGTGGGATCGGGTGCGGCGCTTTGGTGACGATATCATTTTGGTGGAGCACATCCCTCTCCACCCGGAAAAAAGAAAGAAAAAATGAAAAAAGTGCTTGCTTTTTTTCCTTTGGCGTGGTATTATACCAAGGCTTGATAAAGGGTGTTCCTCTGCGGTGTGCCGGCCAAAGCTGCGCGGCACGAAGAAAACCGGCATGAACGCCTATAAAACAGGAGGAAATAAAAATGGATATCATGAAGGCTTTTACCCAGAAGCACCTGAAGGCTGAGCCCCCCGTGGCTCAGGTGGGCGACACCGTCCGCGTGCACATCAAGGTCAAGGAAGGCGCCCGTGAGCGTATCCAGGTGTTCGAGGGCACCGTAATCGCCAAGAAGCACGGCGGCATCGAGGAGAGCATCACCGTTCGCCGCGTGTCCTACGGCATCGGCGTTGAGAAGGTGTTCCCCATCCACGCCCCTTCTCTGGACAAGATCGAGCTGGTTCGTCACGGCAAGGTGCGCCGCGCCAAGCTGTACTACCTGCGTAACCGCGTGGGTAAGGCTGCCAAGCTGAAGGAAGCCCTGTAAGAAACATGTCGAAAAAGCAGCGTCGAAAGGCGCTGCTTTTTTGCAATTTATTTCGTGCAAAATCCCAGAGTCTGTGATAAAATAGATAAGATACATGAGGACGGAAAGATAAGGAGGGCTGAGCCATGAATATCCAATGGTATCCCGGACACATGACAAAGACCCGCCGTCAGATCGAAGCCGACCTGAAGCTTGTGGATATGGTGGTGGAGCTGATCGACGCTCGCATCCCCATCTCCAGCCGCAATCCGGACATCGACCGGCTGGTGGGGGACAAACCCCGGCTGGTGGTGCTCAACCGCTGCGATCAGGCCGATGCGGGCGAAAACCGCAGCTGGTCGGAATACTTTAGAGGTAAGGGTTTTGCGGTTTTGGAAACGGACGCAAAGACCGGCGCCGGCGTCAACCGCTTTTCTCAGGTGATCCAGACCGCGCTGAAGGACACCATCGCCCGCTGGAGGGAAAAGGGGCAGGTGGGCCGCCCGGTGCGTGCGATGGTGGTAGGCGTGCCCAATGTGGGCAAATCCACCTTCATCAATAAGGTGGCAAAGCGCAAATCCGCCAAGGCAGGGGATCGCCCCGGCGTGACCCGTGGCAAGCAGTGGGTGAATATCGACGCCGGACTCGACCTGCTGGATACCCCCGGTATCCTCTGGCCCAAGTTCGAGGACGAGCAGACCGGCCTTCACCTTGCCTTCACCGGTGCGGTGAAGGACGATATCATGGATGTGGAGACGCTGGGCTGCCATCTGATGACCCTGATGGCCCGGCGCTATCCGGACAACCTTTTGGCCGCCTACAAGCTGTCCTCTTTGCCCCAGCGTGAGGAGGAGGAAAACGACATCGCCTACGGTTACCGCCTGCTGCAGGCGGCGGCAATGAAGCGGGGCATGCGTATCTCCGGCGGAGAAGTTGACACCGAGCGCATGGCTCGCGTGCTGCTGGACGAGTACCGCAGCGGCAAGCTGGGGCGCTTTACGCTGGAAACACCGGAGGAGGTGGCCGCGCGTGGCTGATACCGCCCTGTGGGAATTTGAAGAAAAGTACCGCGCCATGGGTATGAGTGCCGTGTGCGGCTGTGATGAAGCAGGGGCCGGTCCGCTGGCCGGGCCGGTGTACGCTGCCGCTGTGATTTTGCCCTTCGGGGTGGATATTCCGGGGCTGAACGACTCCAAAAAGCTGACGGAGAAAAAGCGTGAGCAGCTGTTTCCTGTCATCAAGGAGCTGGCGGTGGCGTGGGCGGTTGCGTCGGTGGACGCACAGGAGATCGACGCCACGGACATTCTCAGCGCCCGCATG
>JAGBTC010000090.1 GCA_017631545.1 Oscillospiraceae bacterium | reverse complement strand
GCGCTGGCCGCGGTGATGCCCGGCGGATTTGCCCACTATCAGCAATCCGTGCGCGTGGTAGAACGGCTGGAAAAAAACGGCGCGGGGCTGAACCTGACGTGGGAGGTGCGAAACGGCATTCTCTGCCACACCAAGGGGCAGGACGCCGCCACGCTGGAGGGGCAGGTGGTACGGCTGGCCGACCACATTGCCTATATCAATCACGACATTGAGGATGCCTTGCGCGGGGGTATTATTTTCCCCATGGATATCCCGCTGGAGATATCCAATGTGCTGGGCTTTACCCACGGCGAGCGCATCAATACTCTGGTGGCCGACGCCATTGCCGCCAGCGCGGGACGCGAGCGCATTGAGCAAAGCGACGAGGTGGGACAGGCCATGCTGGCGCTGAAGGACTTCATGTTCGCCAATGTGTACACAAACCCCCTTGCCAAGGGGGAGGAGGGCAAGGCGCAGACCATGCTGCAGGCCATGTTCGAGCATTACTGTGCCCAGCCGGACGAGCTGCCTCCCGATTTTCAGGAGATCTGCGTGCAGGAGGGTGTGGAGCGCGCCGTGTGCGATTACATCGCCGGCATGACCGACCCCTACGCCGTGCAGAAATTTGAAGAGCTGTTCATCCCCATGGGCTGGACGGTGAAGTGACCAAAGGGAACGATCAAACCGGAAAGGAGGAGGTCTATGGCCATTCCCGAGCGATTTATTGACGAGCTGGTGTCCCGCACGGACATCGTGGATCTGGTGTCCGGCTATGTACGGCTGAACAAAAAGGGCAATAACTACTGGGGTCTGTGCCCCTTCCACAGCGAAAAGACCCCTTCCTTCTCTGTGGCCATCGACAAGCAGATCTATTACTGCTTTGGCTGCCACAAGGGCGGCGGCGCCATCAACTTTGTCATGGAGATGGAGCAGATGTCCTATGTGGAGGCGGTGCGCCATCTGGCTCAACGGGCAGGAATGCAGGTGCCCGAGAGCGAGTATGACAAGGGGCGCAAGGAAAAGCGGGAGCGGCTGCTGGAAATGAACAAGCAGGCCGCCCGGTACTTCCACGCGCAGCTGTACGCCCCACACGGGGCGCAGGCGCTGGCCTATCTGACCGGGCGCGGCCTGTCCAGAGGGACACTGACCCGCTTTGGGCTGGGCTTTGCCCCGGACAGCTGGGACGGGCTGTTGAACACGCTGGCGCAGCAAGGCTATGATAAGGCGGAAGTGCTGGAGGCCGGCCTTGCGGTGAGCAATGACAAGGGCCGTATCTACGACCGCTTCCGCAACCGGGTCATCTTTCCCATCATCGATGTGCGCGGCTCGGTCATCGGGTTTGGCGGACGAGTGATGGACGACTCCAAGCCCAAATACCTCAACTCGCCGGAAGGGCCGGTGTACAACAAAAGCCGCAACCTGTTCGCGCTGAATATCGCCAAAAAGTCCAACGCCGGGCGCATCATCCTCACCGAGGGGTATATGGACACCATCGCCCTGCATCAGGCGGGCTTTGACTGCGCGGTGGCAAGCCTGGGCACGGCGCTGACCGCCGAGCACGCACTGCTGCTCAGCCGCTATACCAAGGAGGCCGTCATCGCCTACGACGGTGACGGTGCGGGTGTGGCCGCCGCCCAGCGGGCGATCCCTCTGCTGGAACGGGCAGGGCTGAAGGTGAAGGTGCTGCAGATGCGCGGCGCCAAAGACCCCGATGAATTTATCAAAAGCTATGGCCGGGAGGCCTTTGCCAAGCTGTTGGACGAGAGTACCAATCACATCGAGTACCGGCTGGAGCAGATCAAGCGGAAATTTGACCTGAAGGACGACGCCCAGCGGGTGGAATTTCTGCGGGAGGCGGCGGATATGATCGCCGGTCTGTCCGGCTCGGTGGAGCGGGAGGTATACGGAACCCGGGCGGCGCAGGCGGCGGGGGTATCCGCCGAGGCCATGGCGCAGGAAGTGAAAAAGCGAAGAGAGCAGCGTATGCGTAAGGAGCGAAAGCGCCAGGAACGCCGGGATCTTGCTCCGGCGGCCAATCTTCAGCCCGCACAGCGGGGGCTGCGCTATGACAATGTGCGCTCCGCTGCTGCGGAGGAAGGCGTGGTGCGGCTGGCCATGCTGGATCCCACCCTGTTGGAGCAGACCCAAGGACTGACAGGGGCGGAATTTTCCGCGCCACTGCTGGGCAAGGTGTTCGACCTGCTGCGTGACCGCCACGCGGACGGCCGGTCGGTTCAGCTTGGCAGCCTGAGCGGCACCCTTTCCCCGGAGGAGATGAGCCATCTGGCCAGAGTTTTGGATCAGCCTGAGGGACTTGGACAGGCGGGCAAGGCGCTGGCAGATTACATAGACATCATCCGCACCGAACGGCTCAGACGCGAGGGGGGAACGGATGACGCGGCGCTTCGTGCGGCGCTGGAACGACATAGAAAAGCCAAAGGCTATGGAGGAGAAGGAACATGAGCGACAAGAAAGAAAAGCAGATCGACAAGCCCGTGCAGGAAAAGCCCGTGCAGGAAAAGCTCACTCAGAAGGCGGACGTGGGCAAGCTGGTGGAGGGTATCCCCGGCGGCGAGAAGCTGCAGGAACTGCTGGAACGGGGCAAGAAGAAAGGCAATCTGTCCTCCACGGAACTGATGGACGTGCTGGAGGATATGGATCTTGGCTCGGAGCAGATGGACAAGATCTATGATACCATGGAGATTTTGGGCATCGACACCGTGGGCGAGGACTACGCCACCGACCTGACCGAGGATGGCACCCCTCCCGCTGACGAGATTGAGGAAATCGGCGAGGAAGAGATCGTTGACCCCAACACCATGCTGGATGCCTTTGGCACCGATGACCCGGTTCGTATGTACCTCAAGGAGATCGGCAAGGTCAACCTGCTCACCTCCGAGGAAGAGGTGGAGCTGGCGCAGGCCATGGGCGCCGGTAATGTGGCACAGGCTCAGCTGGAGGAGATGGCGCAGGCCGGGGAGGAAATCCCCGACGAGGTGCGTCAGGAGCTGGACAAGATCATCCAGAAGGGCGAGGCGGCCAAGAAGCGTCTGGCCGAGGCCAACCTGCGTCTGGTGGTGTCCATTGCCAAGCGCTATGTGGGCCGCGGTATGCAGTTCCTCGATCTGATCCAGGAGGGTAATCTGGGCCTGATCAAGGCCGTGGAGAAGTTTGACCACGAGAAGGGATTCAAATTCTCCACCTATGCAACCTGGTGGATCCGTCAGGCCATCACCCGCGCCATTGCCGACCAGGCGCGCACCATCCGTATTCCTGTGCATATGGTAGAGACCATCAACAAGGTCATCCGCGTTTCCCGTCAGCTGCTGCAAGAGTTTGGTCACGACCCCAGCCCCGAGGAGATCGCCCAG
>JAGBTC010000089.1 GCA_017631545.1 Oscillospiraceae bacterium | reverse complement strand
CGCCTCCAACCGCTCCGCCCTGATTCGCATCCCCGCTGCCCGTGGCAAGTCCACCCGACTGGAGCTGCGCAGCCCCGATCCCTCCTGCAACCCCTATCTGGCGGCTGCGGTGTGTCTGGCGGCCGGTCTGGACGGCATTGAAAAGAAGCTGACTCCGCCGCCCGAAATCGTGGAAAACATCTACGAGATGGACGCGGACGCCCGTGCCGTCCACCACATCGAAAGCCTGCCCGGCAGCCTGGACGAGGCACTGAATGAGCTGGAGAAAGACGCCCTCATTCTCGAGGTGCTGGGTGAGCATGTCTTCTCCAACTACATCGAGGGCAAGCGTAAGGAGTGGGACGAGTACCGCACCCGCGTGTCTTCCTGGGAGACGGAGAAGTATATCACGGTATACTGATACTCAATATAAAAGCAAAAAAACACCGTGTGCTTGGCACACGGTGTTTTTCCATGCCCTGACCGGTGTATGAAGCGCCTGGCGGCATCATATTCATGGTAGAAGATGCGTAGCAGGGGAGTGGGGGTGTTTGGAAGTAAAAACTTGCGGATATTGCCCAGCTTTTTCCGAGTTTTTGTTAGGAAGATGGGGCAAAAGAGGGGGAAAAACCGGACGGGAGACCCGTCCGGCGCGAAAAACGGCGTGGGCAGCACGTCAGTACTCCGTCATGGAGCGGATCTGGTCGCTGCTTTGATATTCCTTGGCGTACCGACCGGGAGAGGTGCCCGTCAGGTTGCCGAAGGTACGGATAAAATGGGAGTTGTCGGAAAAACCGGACAGCTCGCCGGCCTGCTGGACGCTGACCCCTTCCTGCAGCAGCTGGCGGGCGCGCAGGATGCGGCTGTGAATGATGTATTCCATCACAGAAAAGCCGGTGGCCGACTTGAAAATGCGGCACAGATAATGCTTGCTGATGAAGAATTTAGCAGAGATCTGATCCAGCGTCAGCGGCTCAGTCAGGTTGCCCTGAATGTAGTCCAGAATGGGGGCAACGCGCAGGAAATCCTTGCTGCGTATCGTTTCGCTCATAGTGGATACCTTCAAAATCGGGGCGATGCGGATCAGCAGCTGCATCAGCGCCATCATCTGGTGCAGATCGCTGCCAAAGCCGCCGTCGTTCCGGTTTTGAGCCAGCTCCTGGAACGCGTTGATCAGCGCCTCCAGCTGCTCCGGTTCCAGCGCCGCACAGCGGAAGGAGTCCCGGGTAAACTGAAGAAAATCGGTCTGAGGCGTGGACAGCTCGCCCAGCGCTTTGCGGTTGATGTGCAGCACATAGCGGGAGTGAAATCCGTTGGCAATGGTGCGGTGCAGTGTGTTTTCCCCGATGAGGTACAGGTTGCCCCGCTGCAGGGGATACACCTGATCGTTGACGAAAATATTGCCCGTGCTGGTCAGGGGGAGCAGCAGCTCGCAGAAGTCGTGAAAGTGCAGCCGGCTCATGCTCCAGGAGTCGTTTTCGCTCAGCTGAATATGGAATTCCACCGGTGTCATTCTGCGGCCTCCTTTCCTGAGGGGAGAGCGGCGAAAAAGCCGTTCTACTGGCATAAAATGCCCCATATTTTTGAAAAAATCAACCCCTCGAAATGTATTTTATCATGTTAGGTAAAGATATGCAAACTTTTTAACAAGATACGAAAAGAAAATAATTGGCTCCAGCGTTAAACTATTAACGATGGAACATTGCGCTCATTATTAAAAACAAATTTGATATGGAGGTTTTACCATGGACAAAGTGTATTCCTTGCATGACGCGGTGGCCAAGTTTGTCGAAGACGGCGATTGTATCTGCTTCGGCGGCTTTACCACCAACCGCAAGCCCTATGCCGTTGTGGGTGAGATCCTGCGCCAGGGACAGAAGGACTTCACCGTATGGGCCGGCCCTGCCGGCGGCGACTGGGACATGATGATCGGAGAGGGCCGCGTGAAGGCATATATCAACTGCTACACCGCCAACTCCGGCTACACCAACGTTTCCCGCCGCTTCCGCGCCGCTATCGAGGCCGGTGAGCTGATTTACGAGGACTACTCTCAGGATGTGCTGATGCTGCAGCTGCACGCTGCCTCTCTGGGCCTGCCCTTCCTTCCTGTTCGTCTGATGCAGGGTTCCGGTCTGAT
>JAGBTC010000088.1 GCA_017631545.1 Oscillospiraceae bacterium | reverse complement strand
TGGTCGGCGGTGTCCAGAATCTCCAGAATTTCTTCACCGGACAGGTCCAGCAGTTTCAGTAAATCTTTCTGCATTGGAATTACCTCCTCATTTTATCAAAGGGCGGACAGCGTTTGCTTCATAATAGCCACGCCCTTATCCATCTCCTCTTTTGTGATGGTCAGAGGGGGCAGCAGACGCAGGCCGGGACCGGCAGTCAGACACAACAGGCCGTTTTCGATCAGTTTGGCGGCCAGTTCCTTGTTGGTCTTCTCGCCCTTGACCTCGATGCCGATCATCAGACCCATGCCCCGGGTCTTGCCCAGACAGGGTAGTTCCAACCCCTCGATTTGCTCATGCAGATACGCGCCCTTTTCCTGGACCTGAAGCAACATCTCATCGTTCAGCGTGTCCAGTACAACGGAGGCCGCGGCAGCGGCGACGGGATTGCCACCGAAGGTAGTGGCATGGGTGGCGGGGGATGAGCACCCCGGCGCACTTCTCATTGGCCATGATACCACCAAAGGGCAGCCCGCCGGCAATGCCCTTGGCAAAGGACACTACATCGGGCTGAATATCGTACTGCTGGAAGGCAAACAGCGAGCCGGTACGGCCCACGCCGGTCTGCACCTCGTCAATGAGCAGCAGCCAGTCCCGCTCGGCGCACAGCTTGGCCACCTTGTGGACATACTCCTTGTCCAGCGGCAGCACGCCGCCCTCGCCCTGCACCAGCTCCATCATCACCGCGCACACGTCGTGCCCGGCCACGCTCTCCAGCGCGTCCATGTCGTTGGCGTCGGCATGGCGGAAGCCCTCGGTAAAGGGGAAGAAATAGTTGTGGAACACATCCTGACCGGTGGCGGCCAGAGTGGTGATGGTGCGGCCGTGGAAGGACTTGTTCAGGGTGATGACCGTCCCTCTGCCCTTGCCGTACTTGTCAAAGGAATACTTACGGGCCAGCTTGATCATGCCCTCGTTGCTCTCGGCGCCGGAGTTGGCAAAGAACACATTGCTCATGCCGGTGCGCTTGCACAGGGTCTCGGCCACATCCACATAGGGACGGGAGTAAAACAGGTTGGAGATATGCCCCAGCGTTCTGGCCTGCTCGTAGATGGCGCTGGCCCAGCCCTCGTCACCGTAGCCAAGGCTGCACACGCCGATGCCGGAGGTAAAGTCGATGTACTCCTTGCCTTCCACATCCCAGACGGTGGCGCCCTTGCCGTGGTCGATGGCCACATCGAAGCGGCCGTAGGACTGCATCACATAGCTGTGGTCGCGCTCTTTCAGTTGGGTAAAGCTCATAAGATAACCTCCTGACTCCTTAGTGGAGCATGGTACCGATACCTTCATCGGACAAAAGCTCGATGAGAATGGAGTGTTCGATGCGGCCGTCGATGATGACGGCGCTCTTCACGCCCGAGCGCACCGCCTCCACGCAGCACTCCATCTTGGGGATCATGCCGCCGGAGATGATGCCGTCCTGCACCAGCTCGGGCACCTGAGAGATGGACAGACTGGGAATGAGGGTGGACTCGTCCTTGGGGTCACGCAGCAGACCGCGCACATCGGTGAGCAGAATGAGGCGCTCCGCGCCCAGCGCGGTGGCCAGCTTGGCGGCGGCGGTGTCGGCATTGATGTTGTAGGCGCACTCGGCATCCTGACCCTGCGCCACGGTGGACACCACGGGGATGTAGCCGCTGGACAGAGCGTTTTCCACCACCTCCGGGTCTACGCTGACGATCTCGCCCACCTGTCCGTACTTCTTGTCCAACACATTGGCCTTGAACAGACCGCCGTCCATACCGCACAGGCCGATGGCCTTGCCGCCGATGCGGTTGAGGGTGGCCACCAGATCCTTGTTGACCTTGCCGCACAGGATCTGCTGGACGATGTCCATGGTCTCCGCATCGGTATAGCGCAGGCCGTCCACAAACTTGGACTCCTTGCCGATTTTCTTGAGCATGCCGCTGATCTCCGGGCCGCCGCCGTGGACGACCACCACACGGATGCCGACCAGCGACAGCAGCACAATATCCGAAATGACCGCGTGGCGCAGCTCCTCCGAGATCATGGCATTTCCGCCGTACTTGACCACGATGGTCTTTCCGGTATATTTCTGAATATAGGGCAGAGCTTCGGCCAGCACATTGGCGCGGTCTACCTCGTGATTGAAGGACATATGCGTCCCCTCCTGTACAATTTCAAATCCCCGCACGCAGAGAAAATTTCGCCAGACGAGGCGTGGGGTTCCGGCGGCAAGGGAGCATACTTGAAGTATGTGACCGAGCCGCCGCGGTTCTCACAACGAAGTATGGTGGAATTTAATCAAGTGCGGTAATCTCCGTTGATTTTCACATAATCGTAAGTGAGATCGCAGCCCCAGCACTCGGCACTGTCCTCGCCCTCATTGACATTGATGGCGATGGTGATCTCGCTTTGGGTCAGGATCTGCTTGGCCTTGGCCTCGTCGAAAGCGACGGCCGCCCCCTTTTCGCAAACCAGGATCTCTCCGGCAGCAGAGCAGAAGGAAATGTCCACATACTCGGGACGGAAGGGTGCTTTGGAATAGCCCATGGCGCAGATCACGCGGCCCCAGTTGGCGTCCGCGCCGAACATGGCGGCCTTGACCAGAGAGGAACCCACCACCGCCTTGGCAAGGCGCTCGGCGCACTCCTCGCTGCGGGCACCGGACACCTTGCAGGTGACCAGACGACTCGCGCCCTCGCCGTCGGCAGCGATCTTGCGCGCCATGGCGGTACACAGAGCAAGCAGCATCTGGTAGAAGGCATCGTACTTTTCGTCCTTCCACTCGATCAGCTCATTGCCTGCCATACCGTTGGCCAGCACCACGCACATATCGTTGGTGGAGGTATCCCCGTCCACGGTGACCCGGTTGAAGGTCTTGGCAACGATGTCACGCAGGGCGTCCTCCAGCATCTCATGGGTGATGGCGCAGTCGGTGGTGATGAAGCACAGCATGGTTCCCATATTGGGATGGATCATGCCAGAGCCCTTGGCAATGCCGCCCATGGTGACGGTCTTGCCGCCGATGTCGCACTGCAGCGCCACTTCCTTTTTCACCGTGTCGGTGGTCATAATGGCGCGGGCGGCGGCGTCCGAGCCGCTCTCGTTCCCGACCAGCTGCTCCACCGCCTTGGGAAGTCCGGCCTCAATGGCGCCGATGTTGATGGTCTGGCCGATCACGCCGGTGGAGGCGATGACAAAGTCCTCGGCGCTGTGACCGGTGAGCTTGGCGGCCGCCTGACCCATCGCCTGGGCGTTCTCATGGCTCATGGGGCAGCAGGCGTTGGCGTTTCCGCTGTTGGCCACCACGCCCCAGGCCACGCCGTTTTCCAGATGCTCCATCGTTACATAGACGGGAGCGGCCTTCACCCGGTTGAGGGTGTAGGTAGCGGCGGCGGTACACTCTTTCTCGGACAGGATCAGCGCCAGATCGTTCTTATCCGGGCTGCTGCTGGCCTTGACACCTGCATGGACGCCCGAAGCCTTGAACCCCTGGGCGGCGCAAACACCGCCCTTAATCTCCTTCATCATAACTCGTTCTCCTTACTCCACATTCAGCCCGGTGGTCTCTCCAAAACCGAGCATCAGATTCATGTTCTGTACCGCCGCACCGGACGCGCCCTTGCCCAGATTATCAAACTGGGCGGTGATAAGGGTCTGCTCCGTGTGACCGGAAACGGTGATGTGCAGGTAGTCCTTTCCGGCCAGCTCATTGGTGTACAGCCGGCTCTCACCGCCGAAGGGGGCCATACGCACCATGGTCTGCCCCTCGTAGTAGCCGCACAGCATCTCGTAGATGGTCTGGGCGTCGGGCTTGCCTTTGAGCAGGCGGTTGTGCAGCAGGATGCTGGTGGCCATGCCCTTGTATACATCACCCAGAATGGGAACAAAAACGGGGGGATAGGCCAGCCCGGCCAGCTTCTGCATCTCGGGCAGGTGCTTGTGGGTCAGGCCCAGCGCGTAGGGAGCCGGGCCGTCCAGCCGCACATCCCGGTCGGCCGCCTCGTACTCGGCGATAAGCTTTTTGCCGCCGCCGGAGTAGCCGGTGAGGGAGTAGCAGGTCATGGGATAGTCGGCAGGCAGGATCCCCATGGCCGACAGGGGCGCCGCCCCGGAAAGAAAGCCGGTGGCGTGGCAGCCCGGATTGGCCACCCGTTTGGCCGTTTTGATGCGCGAGCGCTGGCCGGCCAGCAGCTCGGCAAAGCCGTACACCCAGCCCTCCGCCGTACGGTGGGCGGTGGAGGCATCGATGACCCGGGTGTTGGGATTGTCAATGAGGGACACCGCTTCCACCGCCGCCGCGTCGGGCAGGCACAGGAACACCAAGTCTGCCGCATTGAGGAGCTTTTTGCGCTCGTCGGTGTCCTTGCGCTTGTCCTCGTCGATGAGCAGCAGCTCGATGTCGTCCCGGCCGCCCAGCCGCTCGTAGATCTGCAGGCCGGTGGTGCCTTCCTTACCGTCGATATATACCTTAGGCTTTGCCATAGTTATCCTTCTCTCTGTGCCACAAAGGCCTCAATATTGGCGATCTGCTTTTCCACCGACTCCCGGGCCGGGCCGCCGTAGACCTGACGGCCGTTGACGCAGGTCTGCAGGGCAAGCGCCTCATACACATCCTCGTCAAACAAACCGGAGATGGCGCGGAAATCGCGCAGAGTCAAGGTGTCCAGCGTGTCGCCGGTCTTGATGCAGTGGTTGACCAGCCGGCCCACGATCATGTACGCCTCACGGAAGGGCATGCCCTTCTTGACCAGATAGTCGGCGCAGTCGGTGGCGTTGATAAAGCCGCCGGCGGCTGCCCTGGACATATTCTTGGGTCGGACAACGAGGGTGTCCACCATGGCGGCAAACACGGGCACGCACATCTGCACGGTGTCGATGGCGTCGAACACCGGCTCCTTGTCCTCCTGCATATCCTTGTTGTAGGCAAGGGGCAGGCCCTTCATCACGGTCAGCAGGGTGATCAGCGAGCCGTACACCCGACCGGTCTTGCCGCGCACCAGCTCGGCCACATCGGGGTTCTTCTTCTGGGGCATGATGGACGAGCCGGTGGAATAGGCGTCGTCCAGATCCACAAACTTGAACTCCCAGGAGCACCACAGAATGATCTCCTCAGAGAAGCGGGACAGGTGCATCATGAGAATGGACAGGTCGCTGAGCAGCTCCAGCGCGAAGTCGCGGTCGCTGACCGCGTCCATGGAGTTGTCCATGGGCTTGTCAAAGCCCAGCGCCTGGGCGGTCTGGAACCGATCCACAGGATAGGTGGTAGTGGCCAGCGCACCAGCACCCAGCGGGCACTCGTTCATGCGCTCCAGGCAGTCCTCCAGCCGGGTGATGTCTCTTCGCAGCATATTGGCGTAGGCCATCATGTAGTGGGCAAAGGTGGTGGGCTGGGCACGCTGCAGATGGGTGTAGCCGGGCATGACCGTGTCCAGATTGGCCTTGGCCTTGTTGACCAGCACCTTCTCCAGCGCCACCACCTGATCGATGATGACGGGGATCTGCTCGCGCACATACATACGGAAGTCCACCGCCACCTGATCGTTGCGGCTGCGTGCGGTGTGCAGGCGCTTGCCCGTGTCCCCGATGCGGGAGGTGAGCAGCGCCTCGATATTCATGTGGATGTCCTCGTTATCCAGCGAGAACTCCACCTGCCCGGCCTCAACATCGGCCAGAATGGCCTTGAGCCCGTCGATAATCTTGTCCGCCTCGGACTGCTCAATGATCCCCTGCTTGCCCAGCATACCTGCGTGGGCGATGGAACCGGTGATATCCTGCCGGTACAGCCGGGCGTCAAAGCCGATGGAAGAGTTGAAGTCGTTGACCAGAGTGTCGGTCTCCTTCTGGAACCGTCCTGCCCAGAGTTTCATAATGATCGCTCCCTAAATATGGATAGTAGGGCGGGGGGCAAAGCCCCCGCCCTATTTTAATTAAAGCTTGCCCTGGTCGCGCAGACCCAGGACGGTGTCGGACAGACCCCACAGGTTGATAAAGCCGGTGGCGTCGGCCTGGTTGTAATCGCTCTCACCGAAGGTAACGATATCCTCGGAGTACAGGGTGCAGGGGGAGGTGACGGAGGAGGTGATGATGTTGCCCTTATAGAGCTTGAGCTTCACCTGACCGGTGACATACTTCTGGGTGTCCACGGCGAAGGCCTGCAGAGCCTCACGCAGGGGGGTAAACCACTTGCCGTTGTAGATCAGGTCGGCAAAGTCCACCGCCAGCTTGCGCTTGGCGTGCATGGTGTCCTTGTCCAGGGTGATCTGCTCCAGCACCTCGTGGGCGCGGTAGAGGATGGTGCCGCCGGGGGTTTCGTACACGCCGCGGTCCTTCATGCCGGTCATGCGGTTTTCCACGATGTCCAGCAGGCCGATGCCGTTGGCGCCGCCCACCTTGTTCAGCTCAGCAATGATCTGGCTGGCCTTCATCTTCTTGCCGTCCAGCGCCACGGGCCAGCCCTTTTCAAAGTCCAGGGTGACCACAGTGGGCTGCTCAGGCGCCTGGAAGGGAGAAATGCCCATCTCCAGGAAGCCGGGCTTGTCATACTGAGGCTCGTTGGCAGGATCCTCCAGATCCAGACCCTCGTGGGACAGGTGCCACAGGTTCTTATCCTTGGAGTAGTTGGTCTCGCGGTTGATCTTCAGGGGGACATTGTGGGCCTCGGCGTAGTCGATCTCCTCGTCGCGGCTCTTGATGTCCCACTCGCGCCAGGGGGCGATGATCTTCATCTCGGGCGCAAAGCGTTTGATGGCCAGCTCAAAACGGATCTGGTCATTGCCCTTGCCGGTGCAGCCGTGGGCGATGGCGTCCGCGCCCTCTTTCTTGGCGATGTCCACCAGACCCTTGGCAATGATGGGACGGGCAAAGGCAGTACCCAGCAGGTAGCCCTCGTAAGTAGCACCCATCATCATGGAGGGGATGATCACATCATCCACCATCTCGTCCACCAGATCCAGCACATACAGCTTGGAGGCGCCGGTCTTGATGGCCTTCTCCTCCAGACCGTCCAGCTCGTCGTTCTGGCCGACATTGCCGGCCACGGCGATGATCTCGGGGTTGTTGTAGTTTTCCTTCAGCCAGGGAATGATGATGGAAGTATCCAGGCCACCGGAATAGGCCAGCACGACTTTCTTGATCTCTGCCATTGTTTTTTCCTCCGTTTTCATGGGGCGCTGATGAAAACAGCCCCTTGTTTTTCAGTCTGGAAGCAGTTTACCACGGCACAGCGTAAAAAGCAAGTGTTTATTTGCATAAATATCCGACTTTTCTCAAATTAGCCCCTGTAAATTTCCACATAAATGAATAATATTCGTGATTATGCATCATTATATGCATTTTATACACATCCATATACAAAACGGGTCTCGGAACCGAAGTTCCGAGACCCGTTTGAAGTGAGATATCAGCCGGCAAAGGCGGCATTGAAATTGGATACGACCTGATCGGTCATGCCGCTGACCAGGAACAGGGCAACATAGTTGCCGTTGGAGACCACCTGAGCCTCCTTCGACCACGCCTCGATGACCGCAGGATAGTTGAAGTGGTTTTCCACCTGAGAGGTGATGCGATCCTGGAAGATGGCCTTAACGGTCTCCACATCGGCGGCGTTGGCGCACTCCACCATGACGATCTCGCAGGCCACCGCCGTGATCATGGGCATATAGGCCACCGTCTGCTTCAGCTCCACATCGCTCAGTCCGGGGTAGAAGGCGTCCAGCATCTCACCCTCCATGGGGCCCATGGCAGGGGTGTTTTCCGGATCGGTAAAGATCGTCTGATAAAACTCCTCCAGATTCACATCGGCAGAAGCCTGGTTACCGCCGCCGGCGGTGTTGGCGCAGCCGGAAAGCACGCCCAGCAGCAGGGTCAGGACAAGACTCAGGGAAACGATTTTCTTCATGATGGTGTTTAACTCCTTTTTCGGTTGATGTTTTGTTTAATATGGATGGAACGAGTGTTCCGAAAGACTTTGACGCAGGTCAAATAAAAAAGTTCCCGTTTTTTTGAACTTTATTCACGCCGCGTTTTATTTCAGGCCGAGCAGGTACTTTCCATACAGGGTCATGCTCAGCTCCTGTCCGATGGCCTGCACCTGCTCGGCGCTGATCCAGCCCTCGTCATAGCCCAGCTCCTCCAGACAGCCCACATAGCGGCCGGTGCTGTCCTGAATGCGCTTGATGGTCTGTCCCGCGCTCAGCAGGCTGTCCGCCGTGCCTGCGTCCAGCCAGGTGAAGTCCCGCTCCAGCGGCACCACCTGCAGCTGCTCCCGGCGCAGATACTCCAGATTCACATCGGTGATCTCCAGCTCGCCCCGGGCAGAGGGAGTCAGGTTGGCGGCAATGTCCATGACCTGATTGTCGTAGAAATACAGACCGGGAATGATGTAATTGGACTTGGGCTGGCGAGGCTTCTCCTCGATGGAGATGGCCTTGCCGTCCTTGTCGAACTCCACCACACCGAAGGGACGGGGATCCTCCACCCAGTAGCCGAACACGGTGGCTCCGGCATTGTTGGCCGCCGCCTTTTTCAGCGTATTGCTCAGCGTGGGGGTGTAGAAGATATTGTCCCCCAGCACCAGACACACGCTGTCCTCACCCACAAAATCCCGGCCGATGAGCAGTGCGTCCGCAATGCCCCGGGGCACGGGCTGCTCGGCATAGGCGATGGTCACGCCGTACTGGCTGCCGTCTCCCAACAGCGCAGCAAAGGTATCAGTCTCTCCGGGAGGGACGATGACCATAATTTCGTTGATGCCCGCCTGCATCAGCACGGACACCGGATAGTAGATCAGCGGCTTGTCATATACCGGCAGCAGGGGCTTGCTCACCGGCTTGGTCATGGGGTACAGGCGGGTTCCCTTACCCGCGGCAAGTACGATGCCTTTCATAATGCGGTCTCCTCTCTTTCTTTACATCAGTTCAGAAAATCCTTCAGCTTCTTGCTTCTGGAGGGATGGCGAAGCTTACGCAGCGCCTTGGCTTCGATCTGACGGATGCGCTCACGGGTGACATTGAACTCCTTGCCCACTTCCTCCAGCGTACGGGTGCGGCCGTCCTCCAGGCCAAAGCGCAGCTTGAGCACCTTTTCCTCCCGGGGGGTCAGGGTGCCCAGCACCTCCACCAGCTGCTCCTTGAGCAGGGTAAAGCTGGCCGCCTCGGCCGGCTCGGAGGCATCCTCGTCGGGGATAAAGTCGCCAAGATGGCTGTCCTCCTCCTCACCGATGGGGGTCTCCAGCGACACCGGCTCCTGGGCGATCTTCAAAATCTCGCGCACCTTGTCCACGGGCATGCCCATCTCCTTGGCGATCTCCTCGGGACTGGGGTCGTGACCCAACTCCTGCAACAGCTGACGGGACACGCGAATGACCTTGTTGATGGTCTCC